>JALYYZ010000216.1 GCA_030945985.1 Chloroflexota bacterium | reverse complement strand
GCATAGTGGTCCACGACCCCTGGCACAACATCGTTCTGCTAACCACTCGCCCTGCAAGTGAGGCCGGGGAACTTAGGTAGTGGCCCGAAAGTGACGCCAATAGCTCGGTAAGCCACGCCGGAATGTGCAAACGAACAAGAGGGAGCAGTCTATAACCGCTCCCTCTTTGCGTGGACAGAAGTCTGATGGCTGGACCCTGATCCCACTATTACCGGAGGCACGGGAAAGGGTGGTTGCTCTGCGTTCCGAATGCTCTGTCTGCATGTAGCGGGGCTCGACGCAGGCATCGCCATAGCTTATAATCGTTCTACAACGAACCCACTACGAGGTAGCAGATGGCACTTGCGATCACCAACATACCGGCACCACTCTATGCCCACTCCGATGGGATCATACGCGTGGTGGGCACGCGCGTCACGCTCGATACTGTTGTCGCGGCCTTTCTCGAAGGGGCCACCGCCGAGGAGATCCAGCAGCAATATCCATCCCTTGAACTATCGGACGCCTATTCCGTAATAGCTTACTATCTGCACAACCGAGTCGAGATAGACACTTACTTGACGGAGCGGGCAGGGCAAATCACCACGGTTCGGCGGCAAAATGAGGCGCGCAGCAGCATGTCGGGAGTGCGGGAACGGTTATTAGCTCGTAAGAACGGTTAGCTGAGCCAACCCTGTGCTGCGCCTGGCGGCCGACGAAAACTTCAACAACGACATTGTGCGTGCCCTCAGACGCCGCAAGCCGGAGCTTGATATTGTACGCATACAAGATGCGGGTTTGAGCGGGGTAGATGATCCTACTGTGCTGGCGTGGTCCGCAAGTGAAAACCGTGTACTACTCACCCATGATGTCAGCACAATGAGCGACTTCGCGTATGGCCGTGTGAGCAAGGGCGAACCTATGCCGGGCGTCTTTGCGGTGGGTCGTGTAGTGCAGATAGGGCAGGCGGTCGAGGATATTCTGCTGCTGGTGGAATGTAGCTTTCAAGGTGAGTGGGAGGGGCAAGTAAACTATCTGCCACTATGAAGCACAAGGCATAATACAATTTTAAGCCTTCACTATTTAGCTGCTACGCAACTAGTACAGCCCGGCGGAAAAAGTTTACTAGATTAAGCCACAAGTGGGCGGCCTGTGTAGGTCCACATTTCTGAAAAGCTTTTTCCGCCTAGCTGTACTAGTACCTCTTCAGGAGACCGATTGGGGAAAGAGCCCTTCTTTCTAAGAACAAACTAACCAAAACCCCGGGGGTTTTGGTTAGTTTGTTCTTCTTCCAAAAGCTAAAAGGTCCATGAAGCTGCACGAGCTTACCTCAAGGGGACTGAACGCGTACGAGGCAAAGAAAAAGCAACACCTTCTGAAAGAGAAAGGCTAGTAAACGCTCACCTCACGAGCAAATCGCCGGTGTACCGCCTCCGCTTCATCACTGCTGAAGGACGAATGAGATAACGAGCCGTCCCAATCGTAGTAGGACTCGCGGGTGAGATTGGGCAGGCTGTTGCTCAGTCCGAGGCGACGGAGCGCACCCAGATAGGGGGAGGCCACCAGCGCGTCCACCGCAGCATTGCTCAGATCGTTGTTGCTCAAGTCGAGGTCTGTGACGTTTCGCAGGTAGCGCGAGGCCGCGAGCGCCCTGACACCGGCGTCGCTAATGCCATTGGTGGAGAGGTCAAGGAGCTCTACATTCGCCAGCCAGACCGCGCCCGCGAGGGCAGCCGCGCCTCTGTCACCTATTCTGTTATTTTGAACGTCCTTATCGTCTGCCGCGCGCCCAAGCCGCAAACCCCGCAGCCGGGCAAGATTGGGCGAGGCCGCAATCTTCTCGGCACCATCGGGGCCGATATTATTGCCGCCCAGATCCAGGGCCTCCAGGGTAGAGAGAAGCGGCGCGGCAGCCAGAGACGTGGCACCAGGGTCGCCTATCCCGTTGAAGCTCAGGTCGAGAACGAGCAATCGAGCTTGCGGCAATGATGATGACAGGGCTGTCGCGCCCGCATCTCCCAGGCTATTGTAGCTTAGATCTAGCTTCTGAAGTTGCGGCAGTGAGGCAGCGGCAAGCGCGGCGGCTGCCCTCTCGCCAAGTTCGTTGCGGGCGAGTAGGAGGTGCCGCAGATCAAGAAGCTCGCGCGAGCCGAGGAGAGCCTCCGCACCCACATCACCGATATTGTTGCGTCCGTAACGCTCTGCCGCCCCGAGGTCGAGAAGCTGCAGGTTGCCCAGGCATGTCGAGGCGCCGAGAGTACGCGCCCCCTCGGCTCCGATGCCCGCGCCGTAAAGATCGAGCCTCGAAATACTCCGCAAGCCAGGAGAAGCGGCAATTTCAGCTATCGCCTTGTCCCCTACCGGCGCACCCGCGCAACTGATGCAAGCGAGGCTCCTTTCCTCGGACCAGGAGGAAGCGTCGCCCGCGCAGCAATCCTCTCTGGGCGCCCACTCAAGAAAGGGAGGACGCCCGTAACTGGTAGTGAGAGAGCGCAACGCCGGCAGATGTCGTGACGTGACCAGGGCAACCAGGCCCGCACCTCCTACCTGGTTGCCCCCGAGATTGAGCCTGACTAGGTTGCGCATGTCCACAGATGAGGCAAGGGCAATAGCGCCGCCGTCAGTTATCATGTTGACGCTGAGGTCAAGCTGCGTCAAGCTCGCCAGGTACGAAGAGCCGGAGAGGAGGCGCGCCCCCTCATCGCCGATTTCGTTGCGCGACAGGCCCAGGTAGGCGAGCCGCCCCAGCAGCAGGCTCGCAGCCAGCGCGGAGGCTCCGGTGGGACCGCACTTGCCGTCCAGGCTAAGCGTAGTGAGGGCGGCCAGCAACGGAAACTCAGCCAGCCTCGCCAGGCTGGCCGGATCGCAGGGGTAGTCGAAGAGGGCCAGCGTTTCAAGGAAGCCGCGCCGGAAGGTGTGGGCACGGACAAACTTACTTATGGGCGCTAGCCACTCGCTCTCATGCGTCGCGAGCAGTTGCGCGACCCGAGCCTCGATCTCAGACGTGGCAGCCGCAGGTGGCCCGGCATCGAGCGCGCATTGAAGGCGGACGAATTCACCCAGCGGGTCGCCGCGACCTTCAAGCAGATATGCATAGCGCAGGCGCGGATCGTTCGCTTGCGGCTCGGCAGTTATCGCCTGAAGAAGCTCCTGCTCATCACCCCGACCGATGTATCCAACCATATCTGTTCCCATACCGCCTACGTCATGTAGATGCAGGCGCAACATTCGCTACACAAGTAAGGGCTAGCAGAGTGGTGGAAAGCATCATTGGACCCCTGCTGTTAGAAAGAGGAACAGATCAAGACTGCAGGGACTTGATCTGTTCCTCTTTCTATTACTTGCACTTGCACTTGCAAACGGATCGACCGGGTAGTAGTAAATCACCAGGAGATATCAGCGGTTCTCTTCTGGCTCACCTCCAGTGAGCCAGAAGAGAAAGAAGAATCACAATCTAGCTGGTTAGCAGACGATTTCTGCACACAAACTACAGATAACGAACGTGTGGGGCTGTACTGGTTGGAGGAGCCTTGATGTCGAACTTCTCGTTGATCTTGTTCCACTTCAGCGTGGCGGCGATTGGCTTGCCGTCGCTTGTGCCATCAATCTTCAACTGGCGGATGGTCGGGTTGGCGTCCGTGGTCACCCATAGGTCGATCGTGCCGTCCATCGCTTTGCTGCTACCGGCAGAGAGGGATGATAGATCTTTGGCGTTAGCTGTTATGTGTTTGGTGTCAACCCCGTCTATCTTCTCCGTAGCGGGGGTGCCGTCCTTCAACGCGTCCTTGGACTTGTCGATCTCATCAGGCTTGAAGTTGTCCCAGAGGCCGGCAAAATTGCTGCTGGGGTCGCTGGAGGCGTCGCCCTTTACGTAGGTGGCGCCATTGTCCACGCTGTTATATACGGTGCCGCCCACTTTGATCACCTTGACACTCTGCCCCGCAGCAGACATGTCGAGCTGAGTGTTCTTGTTGGCCATGTCGATATCACCCTTCATGCTCATGTTTTGATCGCCCTGCTTGATGTCAGCTTCGAGGTGGTAACTCGTAGCTGCCTTCATATTGGCGGCCGCTGCCTTGAAGAGATCAGCATTGCTCTTGGCTGGGGTTCCGCTGTCCCCACCACATGCCGCTAGCGCCAACAAGCCCGCCACTACCGTGGTAGCTGCTCCCGTAAATCGTAAAAACCCAATCCCTACCATCTTTCGCTCTCCTTATTTATACAGAAGATCTCTCATGTGCCATGATCTGCATATCAGTTGGCACTACTTGCCTGCCTCGCGCAAACGAGAAACAGGACCTGGTCATTAGCTCTTCAGGCGAATACCGAGCGTGTCCGTCCGGGTCATGTAGGAGGTGGAGTATGGCGGCCTATGCCTTCGACCTTGTGGCGAGCAGCATTATACCACATCCACAGGATAGCAGGGTTGGCTATCCGGCAGATCTACCTTGACACAGGCAACCCTTTGTACGTAGACTTATATTCACAAGCAAATATTTCACAGACTTTGAACAGCACTAGTAGCCAGCGAAGCGGAGCCACAGAGAGCCGGAGAAGGTGAAAGCCCGGCGCAAGCGCGGCATGGTGAATGGAGCTGTGAGTCGCATACCGAACAGCGATTAAGTAGGCTATGCCGGACACTCCACCGTTACCAGGGAGCGAAGTATCAACAGCGGAAGGCGCGCACGCGTCGATGCCAGGTACTTGCTGAGCGCCTCCGGGCGGAAAAGGGGTGGCACCACGAGGATTTAGGTCCTTCGTCCCTTGCGGACGAGGGGCTTTTTTGATTCCTGGATTTATAGCACAAAAGAGAGGCAACCATTGCAAGGCACCTATTCAATAACGAAAGAAGCGTTCGCGGCGCTGGCAGCGGAGCAATCCCAGGACGAAAGCGGCGGCGCGGCACCCTATACGCTCGTGAGCCGCAGAATATCGGCGGACCTCGATACACCCGTATCTGCGCTGCTCAAGATCAAGCAAGGGGAGCATTGCTTTCTGCTGGAGAGCGTGGAGCGAGGCAGCCAGGTCGGGCGCTACTCTTTCCTGGGCACCGACCCCCACGCGCTGCTCACGGCTAAAGGCGGCTCTTCGACGCTGACGAGCAGATCATCAACGGTCATGGGAACGGACATGGGCCATGTCCAGACGTTGCTGCCTACGGGGGGAGCCAACAAGGACCCACTCGCCGAAATGGAGCGGCTGCTCTCCGCTCGAAGGCTGGTCATGACGGGCGAGACAACTGCCCCTTACTTCGGCGGTGGGGCTGTGGGCTATGCCGGCTATGAGATCGCGTCTTCGCTGGAGCCGGTGAAGCTTGCAGCCAACGATCCACTGGGCCTGCCCGACATGGCCTTCGCCTTCTACGATACTTTACTGGTCTTCGACCATGTGCAGCGCGCAGCCCAGGTGGTAACGCAAACGCCCCTTACCGGCGACCCCGATCACGAGTATGCAGAAGCAGTCAGGCGGATAGAGAAGCTGATGCGGCGTCTGCGGCGGCCCGTACCTGCTACTGTGCCACAAGAGATTAGGCTGCCCGGCAGCGTTGACGCCTCCGTAAGCAGCAACCACACCCAGGCGGCGTTCGAGATCATGGTCAGGCAGGCCAAAGAGCATATAGAGGCGGGCGACATCATCCAGGTGGTGCTGTCACAGCGCTTTGAGAGGCAGACGGGCGCCGACCCTTTCAGCGTTTACAGGGCCTTGAGGATGGTCAACCCCTCTCCATATATGTTCTTCTTACAGTTCGGAGACACCTACCTGGTGGGCGCGTCGCCCGAGATGCTCGTGCAGGTCCGCGGAAGCAAGGTTACCACCCACCCTATAGCGGGCACCCGTTCGAGGGGGAAGAGCAGGCAGGAGGACGCAAACCACGAGCGCGACCTCCTCGCTGACGAGAAAGAGCGCGCCGAGCACCTGATGCTGGTCGACCTGGGCCGCAACGACATCGGGCGCATTGCAGAGATCGGCAGCGTCAAGGTGCCCCGATTTATGCAGGTGGACCACTATTCGCATGTGATGCACCTCGTCTCTGAGGTAGAGGGAGAGTTGAAGCGGGGCCTCGGCCCTGTCGATGCGCTGAGGGCCTGCTTCCCTGCGGGCACAGTGTCGGGCGCGCCCAAGGTGCGCGCTATGCAGATCATCTCGGAGTTGGAGGGCGACAGGCGCGGGCCCTACGCGGGGGCAGCAGGCTATATCGGCTATGACGGCAACATGGATACGGCTATCACTATCCGCACGCTGGTGATAAAGGATGGCGTCGCCTCAGTGCAAGCAGGCGCGGGCATCGTGGCCGATAGCGTGCCCGAGAGCGAGTTCAGAGAGACAGAACACAAAGCGCAGGCGCTCCTCTCGGCCATCACACTCGCTGAGGAGATAGAGACCGAAGAGCGCGACGCGCTGACTGCGACACAAATGGAGAAGGAGGAGACACCCGCATGATAGTGCTCATAGACAACTACGACTCGTTCACCTACAACCTCTACCAGTACCTGAGCGAGCTGGGCGCGGAGGTGCGCGTTATCCGCAACGATGCCGCAACGGTTGCCGAGCTGGAGCTGATGAACCCTGACGGCCTGGTAGTATCGCCCGGCCCCGGCGAACCGGAGAGCGCCGGCATATCGATGGATGCGATAGCAACCTTTGCAGGCAAGGTGCCCGTGCTGGGCGTCTGCCTGGGCCATCAGTGCATAGGCAGGGTATATGGCGCGAGTATAGTGCGCGCACCCGATCTGCGGCACGGCAAGACTTCCGAGATATTCCACACCGGCAAAGGCGTCTTCAGCGGCCTGCCCAATCCTTTCCCAGCCACCCGATACCATTCGCTCATAGTCGACCCCGCCACCTGCCCCCGCGAGCTTGACGTCACAGCCTGGACTGCGGACGGCCTGATTATGGGCATGCGCCACCGCACCTTGGCCGTGGAGGGTGTGCAGTTCCACCCGGAGTCGATGCTCACCCGCAGCGGCAAGGCACTCCTGGACAACTTTCTGGGGCAAGTGGCTCGGCCCGCCAGGCCCACACCCACTCCCACCAAATCTTCATAGCGCCGCTTGAACTGGTGCAGCTTCATGGATCTTTTAGCTTTTGAGAGAAAAACAAACAAATCAAAACCCTGCGGGTTTTGATTTGTTTGTGGAAAGAAGCGCTCTTTCTCAGGAGGTGGCTGGAAGAGGCACTGGTACATCTTCATGAACCTTCTAGCTTTTGAAAGTAGAACAAACAGATCAAAACACTGCGCGTTTTGATCTGTTTGTTCTTGGAAAGAAGCACACTTTCCCAAGAGGTCCATGAAGAGGCACCAGGTATCCGCCCAAGCCCCTGCGGGATTGGATTATTTGCCCTTCTCTCATCTCCTGAGAGTGGGATTCGGATTACTCAGCCACTGCTGCTGCATTGTGCGCTTGACGGGTTGGTTCAGGTAGACGATAGCCGCGGCAAGCCTGGAGTACGTAGCTGACGGCTGTAGGCAGATCCATGCGGTGGCCGGGGGAGATAAAGAGAGGTTTGGTGCGCAGCTTCGTGCGCAGGGCCACGGCCAGGACTTCGCCACGCCTGTTGTGCCATTCTGCGTAATCACCAGGCTCAAGGCCAGGCTCGGGACCGCTTATAGCCAGAGGCGACTTGGCTACGCCTATAGATGGTAGATCCAGCAATACTCCGATATGCGCGGCAATGCCCACTTTTCGTGGGTGCGCGATCCCTTGCCCGTCAAAGTAAACCAGGTCGGGAAGCCTGCTGAGCTTGTCGAAGGCGGCGAGCACCGCTGGACCCTCGCGGAACGAGAGGAGGCCCGGCACGTAAGGGAAGTCAAGAGGCTTTTCGGCGCGCGCTATCTCGATCACCTCCAAGCCAGGGAAGGTCAGCAGCACAACGGCAGCGCGAGCCACGTCTTTGGCGCTCATATCAACGCCCGCGACAACCTTGACATCCCGCAGGTCGGGCGTGAGAGACACCTGGGACGCAAGCCTGGCCTGGATAGCAAAAGCTTCTTGTGGGGTGACGTCCCACTTGTGGAATAGACCGGAAGGGTGAGAGGGCATCTTTAGAACCTGCGCTTGATAGATGTTGAGACAAGATCGGCCACTGTATGAGCAGCGCCACCGAGCACGAAGCCAACGGCTGCATAGAACGTTGTCCACGGGTGCAGAGTGAGCCAACTGCTTATTGCCGTGATAATGCCCAGCATTACACCCGACTGGTCGACCGGCACCAGGAGGTTGAGTAAAGCCAGGCCCGTGAGTGTCAGCAGAGATAGGACAACGGCAAAATAGACGACCCTGATGAGAGGCCCGAAGAGAAAGCTGTGCGATACCCAGCTACGGTGGGGCACCATGCGCTGGTAGGGTATCCACACCCAGCGCATGCCTCGCCAGCGTCGATAGGGTGAAGAGCGCAGGTCAAGGTCAGGGCTGAAAAGGAGGCCCGAAGCTAAATAGGAGCCCAGCAACACGAAGGCATTCGCAGGCACCATGTCGGGCAGGTTCATCTGCAGCGCAGCCGGGGCAAGGGCCGCGCCGGACACTATCGTTATAAAATCGTGTGTAGGTCCATTAGGCATTATGTCAACTCGGGCACTTTGATCTCACATGGCGCCGACGCGCGATTTCAAGCACTATACGGCCGACGGTCAAGCGTGAAGTCAGGCGCAACTGCGTAACGTGAGTTTGATTATAGCTTGCGATCTTCTCGATGTGTATATATCTATATTACAGGCATAGCTAAAGCTCAGAGAACTCGCGAAGGAACTCAAAGATAATGCGCCCCGTAGCGCCCCAGATCAGGTATGGGCCGTAGGTGTAGTAGTGAATCGTATGTGTGACATCGTTCACCGTGCGCACTTCCGTGCGATGGGTAGCCTCCTCACGCAAAGCGCGCACAGGTATCTCGATTATCTCGGCGACCTCGCCTGCATTCGGCTTGAACTCCAGGGCGGTGGCTGCTGCGTCCGGCTTCAGACGTGCTACCACGGGTGTGATAACGAACCAGCTCACAGGCACATATACATCAGGCAAAGTAGCCACCACTTCTACGCGGTCGGGATCGAGGCCGATTTCTTCCTGGGCCTCGCGCAGGGCTGTGTATACCGAGTCGTAGTCCTCGGCGTCTTGCGCCCCGCCGGGCAAGGAGATTTGCCCTTTATGGTGCTCCACGCTGTCCGTGCGGCGCATTAGCACGATGTAATCTTCACCGGCGCGTGGGTAAAGCAATATCAGCACGGAAGCAGGGCGATAACGCTGGCCGGGGCCAGGGAGGGGACGCAAATCTTTGCCGGGCTGAGAAAGAGGAGACGGAGAATCTGTCACTACTCGCTCCGGTAGCCCTGAAGCCACAGGTAGCCTTCCAGGTCGTCATCAGGCTGCACTTGTTGCTGCTGCATATCGCCACTGAGGGAGTGCTCGGCGGCGTAGAGCGGCACAGTAAGCTCGTTGTGGTCGGGCAAAGCCAGGGTAACCTTGTAGACCCGCAAATTATGGCCTTCAAGAGAGATAGTGCCGGCAGGCTCCTCCAGAGGGCTATGGAACCAGAATTCGTCTATATCCGCGCCGGTGTTGTCGAGATCTGCCGGCATGTAGGCGCGGGCTCCACGCAAGGAGACCAGTACGCCCGGCTCTATCTCCACTTCGGCTTCAGGCGCTCGGCCAAGCACATACGCCAGGGCGCCCATGTGGAAGTTGTATGTCTCTCCAACACGGTACGTAGCCCCATACCGGTAGAAGCGAGTATCGAAGAAGCGCATTTCAGCGCCATAGCACTCACCGGCAACCTGGCCCTCATAGCCATTGGCCCATGTCACCACTTCGCGCACTACGATAGGCCAGATGGGACCCCCCTGGCACTCGGGGTATGCGCTCACCAGGTCGGAGCCCTTCATCAGCGCCTTTACGCGCAAGCTCGGCGTGCCCCAGTTGTATACAGAGAGCTCTTTGCCGACCCGTTCGGGCGAGCGATCATGAGAGATGGCCGACTTTATTATTTCAAGTAACTGCTTTTCCTCAACCTGGCGCAGAATACAACCCCAGTGATCGCCATGACCCCCCGTCTTGGGCGGAGTAGCAGGTTGTGGAGAGGACATTGACACCTATTCGAGACCTGAACTTGCCGGGGTTCGCTCTTTCCGAGTGCCCCTGGTGAGCGCAATACGGGTCTTGCCATCGGCAGTCACGGCAAGAATACGCCCGCTCTTCGTTCTGAGATGCCGGCCCGCATCGATCCCCACAAAACGTGCCGGGTTGCCCGTCTGAAGGCGCTCGGCCCGATAAGCGGCGTCAACAAGTTGCACGGGATGCAATACAGGCTTGCGCGACCGTGAGGCACGTCGCCCGTAATCAAGCTGAAGCAGGCAGCCGGGATTGCCCGCAAGCACCACCTGGGCGTCCGTGGCCTCGATGTTAGCCATCTTGCGGTCAAGGATTTGCATAGAACGGTCGTTGTGGGTGAGGTTGTATATACCCGCGCTGCCACAGCACATGTCGCTCTCGACCAGCGGCACAAGATCGACGCCAGGGAGCGACTGAAGAACTGCCACAGGCTCTTTCTTGACCTTCTGCGCGTGGCAAAGGTGACACGCCTCGTGATAGGCCACACGCGCCGCCACCTCTTCGTGAGGCTGTTTGAGCGGTATCTCACCTATGAACTGCATTATATCGCGCACCTTGCTGCTGAAGCGCGCGGCACGATCCCTCCAGAGGGGGTCATCGTGCAGGAGCTCGCCATACTCTTTCGTCTGGGCTCCACATGCCGCACAGTCGCAGATGATGTAGTCCACATTATAACGCTCGAAAAGAGCTATGTTCTCTCGCGCGAAGAGCTTCACCGAGTCGAAATCGCCTTCTTCGGCATGCGGCGCGCCGCAGCATCGCTGTGTCTTGGGCGTGATCACCTCGCAGCCATTCTCGCTCAGCACGCGTACGGTGGCTTGCGAAGTTTCGGCAAAGACGGTGCTCATTACACAGCCAAGAAAGAAGCCGACACGGTATCGCCGCTCGCCCTGTGGCGGCACTACCACCGCAATTCGCTTGCGAAGAGAACGAATAGGTATCCGCTCGGGCAGCAACTCCTCCATAAAGGCGATCAGCTTAAAACGCTCCGGCAGAACTCTATGCAACAAGCGCGTACCACGCACCAGGCGCTGCAATCCGCTGCGCTGGTAGAGGGCAACGGGCAACATGAGCCACTCCAGGCGCCGCTGGTCGCCCAGGGCAAATTGCAGGCCCAGCCGTTTGACAATATGTTGCGTGGGCTTTCGCTTTTCCATCTGCACGCGGGCACGGAGCACCTGCTCGCCGATGCGCACACCTGTTGGGCAGGCGGTCTGGCAGGCGCGGCAGTCGAGGCAGTGGTACATGTGACTGAGGAAATTCTCTGAAGGCTCAAGCAGACCTTCGTCAACCTGGCGCATCAACTGCACGCGACCGCGAGGGGATTGCACCTCAAGCAGGTCGGTAGCATAGGTCGGACAAACGGGAAGACAAGCGCCGCACCGAATGCAGGCCAGCAGGTTATCGTAATCAGGAGCGTCTGTGGCCGCAGGAAAGAGCGGCTCACCAGTGGGTGGCGAACCGAGAGGGATAGAGGCGTTGTTCAGGGCTCCCTGGAGCAAAAGCTCAAGAGGCGAGAGCGCGCCCGGCTGGGAGATGTCTTCTGTGTGCAGCACACAATAATTATAGCAGAATTCCAGTTGAGGGAGAAATAGATCGCAGCCCACGAGCAAGTGCGACCACCTTAGCGGCTTGCTCCCTTGTAACTTTAGCCTTTGGCTTGAACAGGCCCGCAAGGGTGCCACTGTGGAAGGCCGGTTTCCAGAATATATGCCCGCCGCCGGCACAGCCTATTCTTCCAGGGCGAGCGCCACGGCCTCTGCCATTGTCAGAGTCCTGCCTTCTTTCTCCGCGCTGTTGAACTCTTCAGGCGTAAGCAGGGTACGGGCATGCTCCAGCCACGGTTCATACCGCCTGCGGTCGTGCTCGGAGACTGGGGCACCAAGAGCAAGGGTTAGGGCTTCGGATGCGGCAATTAGGCGTACGAGGCGCCCAGGGGCTGCTTGCTCTTTCTCCACTACTGCCAGGCGCCGCAGGGATTCAGCAACCCCACGCTTCGTGCCTTGCTCATATCGTATACGCAAGCTCTCTGACTGAAGTGCTCGTGCGGTTCGGTAGTCGCGTTCCTCCGAGACAACTTCGCCCAGGTCATAAAGCGCCCGCGCCTCGCCGCCCCTATCGCCAAGCTCGCGGAACAGCACCAGGCATTCCTCACTGTAGGCTCGTGCCTCTTTGTAGTCACCACGCTCAACGGCCATCGTCCCCAGGCCGTTGAGCGTGGTGGCTATACCCTGCTTGTCTCCCAACTCGCGCTGTATACTTAGCGCTTCCCTGGAGAGCCGTTGTGCTTCTGTGGCGTCCCCCTGCCCCGAGGCTACGATACCCATATTACGCAGGCACAAGGCTATACCCTCTTTGCGCCCCAACTCGCGCAAGAGCGCCAGCGCCTGCTCAAATCTGGACATGGCGCGTTCGTACTCACCTAATAATCTCGCGGTATTGCCGAGGTTAGAAAAGGCGCGTGCCATGCCCAGTTTATCGCCTGTCGCCTGCGCCAGCTCCAGCGACTGCGTGTGGTAACGGCGAGCCCCTGTGTAGTCGCTCTGCGCGCCCGCGAAATTGCCCAGGCTATTAAGAGCTTTGGCTCTCAGGGCGTGCGCAACCTCTGTACCGCGCTCCAACGCTTCACTGATCCACTTCCTACCTTCGTTTATGTGCCCGCGTATGTGCCAGAAGAGGAAGAGGGCCGTACCTGTACGGAGCCCCATTTCGGCGTCTCCTGCCTGTTGAGCATACAGGAGGGCTGCCCGCAGGTTGTCATGCTCCGTCTCTAATCTGGCTAACCACACCCCCTGATCAGCGCCCGCCATCTCTTGCTCCGCCTGCTCGGCGAGCGTCATGAAGTAGCGCGCATGCCACCCGCGAACCTCCGCGGCCTCACCGCTTGCGAACAACTCGTCCAGGGCGAACTCACGTATCGTCTGGAGCATCGAGAAGCGACGCGGGCTACCTTGATCGCCATCAGAGTGCCTAACTAGATTCTTCTCCACAAGGGATTCAACTCCGGCAGCCACATCTACATCCGGGGCTGCGTGTGGGGCGCATGTCGCCTCGGCAGCCGCCGGCGTCCAGCCTCCCACAAAGACGCCCAGCCTGGATAACAGCTTCTGCTCACCAGGGGTCAGAAGGTGGTAGCTCCAGGCAACCGCCTCTCGCATAGTTTGGTGGCGCAATGGGAGGTAGCGGGTACTCTCCAGAGGGTCTCGATAGCGCGCTGTGCCGGTTAGCAGTCCTAGCTGGCTGTCAAGATGCGCAAGCATCTCCGTGGGAGATAGGAGTTTGATGCGAGCAGCAGCCAGCTCAATGGCAAGGGGAAGGCCCTCAAGGCGCGCGCAGATCACCGCTACTGTCCCCGCGTTCTTTTGTGTCAGCCGAAAGCCTGGATCGGTTGCGCTTGCGCGCTGCATGAACAGCTCTACAGCGGGGAAGCTTAGTGGCTCCTGGGCAGCAGGCATCTGCGAAAGATCGGGTACCCGGAGTGGCGGCACGGGGAACTGCTGCTCACCTACTATGTGCAGCGCCTCACGGCTGGTCACGAGCACTTTGAGCCGCGCGCAGCTACTCAGCAATCCTACAACAACAGGCGCGGCATCCAGTACTTGCTCGAAATTGTCCAGTAAGAGCAGTATCTTTTTGCCGGCAATGAACTGCTTCAGGCCCTCGAGGCTGGACCCGTTTGTGGTCTCCTTGAGCGCGAGTGTGCCGGCAATTGTAGGGGCTACCAGGTCAGGGTCGCCGATGGAGACAAGCTCTACGAGGAAAACTCCATCCGTGAATTCAGCAAGGAGATCCGCAGCCACCTGCAAGCCCAGGCGGGTCTTGCCGATGCCTGGTGCGCCGGTGAGGGTAAGCAGGCGCACATCCTCTCTGAGCAGGTAGTTACGAGCATCTTCTGCGGTCTGTTCGCGTCCAATGAGCTGGGTCAGTGGCGCAGGCAGATTGGTCAATGTCGCCTGCATGTGCGGTGTGTGCCCAGGCACGGGTTGAGAAGCCTGGTCAGGAGGGGAGATTAGGGAAGGCGCTTCTCTGATTGACTGGATGAATGCTTCTTGCCCGTCGGGCGGTATGCGAAGGCACATCGCCAACCTGTTGGCTATCTGCCTGGATGGACGGCGCTCACCCGACTCAATTTTCTGGATGGTAACTCCGGAGCACCCAATGCAGTCAGCAAGGTCCTCCTGAGTCAGATCAAGCGAAGAGCGGCGCTGCTTGATCCATCGATTAATGGACTTATCACCTGTAATCATACGTCGCGGCTTTATCTGCCTTCTCCGTAGGGCGGCGATCATGATGGAGTGTATAGCCTCTTGTATGAGGCCTGCCTGTATGAGGTTTGTATGAGGCCTGTATAGGTGATTGTATGGACCATTATAGCTAATTCTAGGAGAGAATGTAAGCAGGCAGGAAACTACTTACCTGGAAGTGTCTGCTTTGACAACAGCGGACAGGAGCGCAAAGGTACCAAATGAATGTTAGCAGGCATCAAGACACTTCACATCTATTTCTTGTCCGCCTTCGAGCGGAAGAACCGGAAGGAGGCGAGGTGGAATGGTGCGGGAAGGTCCAGCGCGTAGTCACGGGTGAGTCATACAGCTTTCGCGGCTGGCCCGAACTCGTAGAACATCTACTCGTGTTGCTGGCCGACGTGCCGGCGCACCAGGGTAAAGACCCCCTGACGTTTGAGGTAGATGAACAACTAAGAAGTTAGGTAATTTAGGAGGATGAACCAATGAAGACTTTGAACAATGTAACCAGGATGTCGAGGGTGCAATGGAAATTTATAGCAGTGCTCCTGACCGGGCTACTGGCAGTGGCCTTGCTCGGCTCCAGCGGCCCTGTCGCGGCTCAAACGGCGGCTCCCCAGGCACCCGCCGTGGCAGGGTGTCCAGGAGGCCAGTGCTTCGAGGACATGCCTGCGAGCAGCCCTTTCTTTGCTTTTGTGAATGACCTGTTCTACGCTGATATCATAGGCGGTTACGCCTGTGGTGGTGCCGGCGAGCCGTGCGTGGCACCGGACAACAGGCCCTATTACCGCCCCGCCGCCGGCGTAACCAGGGCACAGATGACCAAGTTCGTGGACCTGGGCCGCTCCCGGCCGGGCGTCGCCATAAGCACAACGAACGAGACGACCCCGTGGGATACCCTTCCGCTTTCGTCAATGATGGGCGTACCTGGTGGCACAGCTTTCCTGGGTGCAAACACGGCGAGCACCGGCACGTCGGCGGCTGTTGTGGGTAGAAACGACTCAAGTGCGGCCCTCGCCACGGGAGTCGAGGGCATAATCAGCGCCACCTCATCTGGAGGAAATTCCGCAGCCGTGCGAGGCTTGAACTACGGTACAACCGTGAACGGGGTCGGCGTCTGGGGCACACAAAGCGGCCATGGGTGGGGAGTCTACGGCGAATCCCTGCTAACGGGGCTGGGTGTGTACGGCAAGTCAGGCGGCGACGGCACGGGTGTATTGGGCGACGTACTAAATAGTGGCACGGGGGTTTACGGCATCAACCGGAGCACAACAGGCGTCGGCAAAGGCGTAATCGGCGAGAGCGATTCCGGGTTGGGTGGCTACGGAGTCTATGGCAAGTCAATTGGTTTCGGCTACGGAGTCTACGGCGAAAGTAACGGCGGCTTTGGTGTTTATGGCAAACTGTCTTCGCCGGACACTGCCGGCGACGCTATTCACGGATATGGTTTGCCGGTGGCCGGAAATCGTAAGGCAGGCAACTTCGAAGGGAATGTCACGATCACAGGCGGCACATGCACCGGCTGCACGATGTCCACATACCAAATCGATGACCCGCGCGACCCGGCCAACAAGATCATCAGCCAGGCCGCCGTCGCGAGCCCCGACTATATGAATATCTATAACGGAACCGTCACCACCGGCGCTGACGGCCTGGCGACTGTTCAGCTTCCATCCTACTTCGGAGTTCTGAATCGCGACGCCCGATACCAGCTAACGGTTATTGGGCAGTTCGCCCAGGCTATAGTGGCTGAGAAGGTCAAGGGCAACAGCTTTGTAATCAAAACCGACAAGCCGAACGTGGAGGTTTCCTGGCAGGTAACAGGCATACGTAACGACGCAGTAGCGCGAGCCAATCC
>JALYYZ010000213.1 GCA_030945985.1 Chloroflexota bacterium | reverse complement strand
TGGATGCTTGGTTGTAACCTGGGGCTCCCCGCGCACGCCGTAGCCTGCCTTCTTTACCGCTGCGGTCAGCTCGGAGGCTTTTACCTGGGCCGGGTTGAAGCGCACGGTAGCCTTTTCTGTTGCCAGGTTTACGAGAGCGCTCTCTACGCCTGGAAGCTTGGCGAGCGACTTCTCTACGCGTCTAACACAAGAGGCGCAAGTCATACCCTCGATAGGCAGCACCGCCTCCGCATCGTCCATGCTCGATGCCGGCTCCGGCGCGAGGCCGGACAGGCCGTTCCTGTTTACAGTGTTAATTTCGTCAATTGCCATGGTATATACCCTTTGCTACAGCTATATGGTGAACGCCTATTTCTGTGAGAGCTGGAAAAGCTCAGCGAGCTCGCCGATCACTTCTTTCTCTCGTCCCTCTTTGATGCCATCGAGCACGCACGACTCGAGGTGCCCTTCAAGGAGCACACCTTCGAACTTATCGATCGCACGCTGTACGGCGTAGGTCTGCTTGAGTACATCAACGCAATATTGGTCTTCCTCGACCATCCTTCGTATTGCCTTCAGATGGCCTTCAATGTAGGCTAACCGACGCAACGCTTCCTGCTTGCTTGTCTCTGTTCTCATTACCATCTCCCTCATAACCTACCCAACCCCCCCTGGAGGGGTTGTAAACTAAGAATAACAGAATACGGACAGGTTGTCAATACGACCAGAGATGTACTCCGCCGGGCGATTCCGAAGGCAGAGCTAGCATTAGGTGAAGGCCGAGGACGAACAGCGAAGCGGTCTGTCTAGGCCGCTTCGCTGTTCTCACACTTGCTATTTTACCTGGAAGGGGGCTGACAGGCTGGGAAGAAGGTATTGCCGGCGATCTTGGCTGATTGCCCACGTGTGACTGTGTTAGCCGGCCTGAAGTAAGGGCGGTTGTTAGGTGCTACACATGGCTCAGGCTGGTTGGTTTCAGGGTTGGTGCCTCCGCAGTCATACCCTGCCATGATCTGGCGAGACGCCAGACGCTCTACATATATAGAACGTCGAGGCGGTGCCGACATCTTCAAACATTTGATCTGTATGTGACTGTGAGAGGTCCGCCGCATTACTCATTATCTTTGCTAGATGACCTTTTGAGGCGTTGTTAGCTGGGCGGAAATAAGGTCTGTTCAGTGGTGGCATCTATGTTTTGTTTGCGGTAGTGCCACATCGTTCCCCGAACGTTAACCGAGCTGAGTAACTGACACAGCAGAAGATAGTGTCCTTGAACACCCACGGCGGACTGATGCCTTGCGCAAAATAGGTCGGGGTTAGCATTGACATATGTCGATATAGTGCTGTATAATGCGTCTATGATAAAGACCGGCGATAAGAACGACACAATCAAAGTACAAGGGCCGGAGCAGGGATCGGGCTGCTGCGAGCCTGTGCCGGTGAAAATACAGGAGGGGACAGCGGAGCAGGCGAGGAGGCTGGCGGCCATGTCTGACCCTACCAGGCTGGGGATCATTGCGCTGCTCGCCGCGCAGAGCGAGCCGCTTTGCGTCTGCGAGATACAGCCCAATTTCGACCCGGGCCAGCCTACAATATCTCACCACCTCAGGGTGTTGCACGACGCCCACCTCGTCACCTGGGAGAAGCGCGGGCTCTGGGTCTATTATTCACTCGACCGCCATACCCTCGAGCAGGCCACCATCTACCTGAACGGCCTTTTGTCGGAATCTTTGGCATAGTCGTCATCCTCATCGTCGCTGCCTAATGTTACATACGGCCCCGGCGCATAGCAGCGTGCAACCCGGCTTTTTTATCCCCGATAAATCGAATTTGGTCAATATAAGGGGGCGTACAGATGGACGTTGGAGTTATGAGCAGAGCGGAAGCGGAGAAGCTACGAGACCAGGTGAGGGAGCGCTACGGCCAATCTGCCATCAGGGTGCAATCAGGCGGAGGCGGCTGTTGTGGAGGCGAAGCAGGCTCGGATTGCTGCACCGGCAGCAGCACCGAGAGTTATGATCCTATAACCTCCAACCTCTACTCTGAGCTTGAGGCGGGGCAGGTGCCCTCAGAGGCGCTGCTGGCGTCGCTCGGCTGCGGCAATCCCACGGCGCTCGCGAGGCTCAATCCCGGCGAAGTGGTGTTTGACCTGGGCAGCGGTGGCGGCATAGATGTGCTCCTCTCGGCCAGGCGGGTTGGCCCCACAGGATTCGCATACGGCCTCGATATGACGGACGAGATGCTGGCCCTCGCCGAGGAGAACAAGCGGAGAGCGGGCGCCGAGAACGTAGAGTTCCTCAAGGGATATATAGAGGAGATTCCTCTGCCCGACAACGCCGTAGACGTCATCATCTCGAATTGCGTTATTAACCTCGCGGCCGATAAGCGCCCGGTGCTCAGGGAAGCCTTCCGGGTGCTCAAGCCAGGCGGGCGCTTTGCGGTCTCTGATGTAGTGCGCCGGGGAGATGCGCCCGACTCCATCCTGCGGAGCATGGAGGCGTGGACAGGCTGCATAGCCGGCGCCCTCCACCAGGACGTCTACAGGGCGCTCCTCTCCGAGGTGGGCTTCGTGGACGCTGGCATTGAGGTCACTCGCAGCTACACCGCGCAAGATATTACGGGTGAAGGTGGCGAGGCGGTAGAAGCGGCGCAGAGTGATACCGATACCGGGTGCTGCACACCCACCGGTCTGACCGGGAGCGACCTCCAGATGGCCGACGGCCTCTTCGTTTCGGCCTTTATACGGGCCGTCAAACCGGCTAAGTAAGCGGTTGGATAAGATAGATCAGAGTAGGTTGTGATGGAGCGCATGCCCGGAGTGGGAGAAAACAATGAAGTCGACGTGCTAGTGATCGGTGGAGGGCAGGCGGGGCTTGCCCTGGGATATTATCTGCGGCGAAGCGGCCTGCGCCACGTGATTCTTGATGCGCAGGCGGAGCCGGGTGGTGCATGGCTGCACACATGGCAGCCCCTCTCCCTCTTCTCGCCGGCACGCTGGAGCTCTCTACCCGGGTGGATAATGCCCGGTGGAGTGGCTGACTATCCGGGCAGGGACACCCTGCTCCGGTACATGGCGGAATACGAACGCCGCTATGGCATCCCTGTGGTGCAACCGGTCAGAGTAGAGGCTGTGCGGCACGCCGGCACGCTGGCAGATGGGCGAGCAGGGTTCGTGGTAGATAGCGACCGCGGTGAGTGGAGAGCAAGGGCGGTAGTGAGCGCGACCGGCAACTGGGAGCGCCCGTACATTCCACACTACCCTGGGCGCGAGATCTTTCGAGGAGTAGAGACGCACTCGGCAAACTATTGGTCACCCGAAATCTACTCTGGGAAGAGGGTGTTGGTGGTGGGTGGTGGTAACTCGGGAGCCCAGATTTATGCCGAACTGTCGAAGGTCGCAGACGCCACCTGGGTTACCCGTCGCCCACCGCTCTTTATGCCCGACCATATAGATGGCCGCTACCTGTTCGACGTGGCAAGCAGGCAATACCTAGCCCAGCAAGGCGAAGAGACCAATAAGGAGACCGGGGCTGTCAGCCTTGGCGACATAGTTATGGTTGCACCGGTGAAGGAAGCACGAGATCGCGGGGTGCTCCACACTGTTAGACCATTCTCCCGCTTCACTGCCACTGGCGTGATGTGGGGTGATGGGCGAGAGGAGCTGGTGGATACAGTTATCTGGTGCACCGGCTTCCGAGCAGCCCTGGATCATCTTGAGCCTCTTGGTGTTGTCGAGCCTGACGGGCGAGTAGTGATTGAAGGGACCCGTGCCGTAAAAGAGCCGATGCTGTGGCTGCTTGGCTATGGTGACTGGACCGGGTACGCTTCGGCAACCCTTGTAGGCGTCGGGCGGACGGCGCGAGAGACGGTAGCCCAGCTTGTAGATAACCTCCACCTGCACCAAGACAATATGGCTCTGCAGGGGAGAATGGGCCACGTGGGACCGGCATCCTGACGTGCCGTTCTTCAGCAGCACCGAAACGGCCATTGCAGAGGTCGAGGAGTGAGTAACAACCTGGTACGCGCGATGCTGGCGGAGATGATAGGCACCTTTGCCCTTGTGCTGGCCGGCACGGGAGCTGTGGTTTCTAATGCTGTCTCAGGCGGATCTCTGGGGCATGTAGGCATCTCCCTTACCTTCGGCCTCGTAATCATGACCATGATCTACGCCGCCGGGCACATCTCAGGAGCGCATTTCAACCCCGCTGTCACACTCGCCTTTGCACTCACGCGCCACTTCCCCGCTGCTCGTGTGCTTCCCTACGTGGTGGCGCAGGTATGGGGCGCGATCATGGGCAGCCTTGCGGTGCGCTTCCTTATAGGAAATGCTGGAGGTCTTGGCGTTACCCATCCGTCCAACGGTGCTCTCTCTGGCATGGTGTTGGAGGGGATCCTGACCTACTTGCTCATGTTCGTGATCATGGCCGTGGCGACCGACACGCGCTGTTGGTCAGACAGCGGCCATTGCAATCGGCGGAACGATCGCCCTTGAAGCCCTCTTCGCGGGGCCAATCACTGGTGCATCAATGAATCCGGCGCGCTCTCTCGGCCCGGCTCTCGTTGCTGGTGACTTCACTGACCTGTGGCTCTACATCCTCGGGCCAATAGTAGGAGCCGCACTTGGCGCGATGACATACCAGGCCCTGCGGGCACCCCAGGAAGCTACTTCGCAAGTACAACCTGATTTTGTGGGAGCAGAAGAGACGAAGAAAACACAGCGCGGACAGGTGCAACGGGTAGAGCAACACAGCATCGATTCGGTCCACCTCGGGGTGGGGCAGCAGGTACAATCAGACCAGGACGCACAGGAGGTCTAGCATGAACAGGGTGGCCATATTCTCCGACATTCACGCCAATCTTCCGGCGCTCGAAGCCGTCATCGTAGACATGGACACTCGAGGCCTCACCGACCGCTACTGCCTGGGCGACCTGGTCGGCTACGCCACCTTCCCGAACGAAGTGACGCAAGCGATACGTGAGGCCGGTATACCATGCATCATGGGTAACTATGACCTGGGCGTAGGCAACAACAGCGACGACTGCGGGTGCGCATACAAGGATCCGGTATCCGAAGCCCTCGGCAAGCGCTCTATTGCATGGAGCAACGCGCACACTACTGAAGAGAACAAAGCCTACCTGCGTGCTCTCCCGGCACAGATGTCTCTCGATGTCGGCAACCTCAAGGTAGCCCTCGTGCATGGCTCTCCACGCAGGATAAACGAGTACTTGTATGAGGACAGGCCCGACGCAAACCTCGAGCGGCTTCTTGATATGGTCAATGCCCACGTGATGTTGTGTGGCCACACCCACATCCCGTACCACCGGGTGCTGCCGAGCGGCAGGCACGTGGTAAACGAAGGGAGCGTGGGTAAGCCCAAAGACGGCGACCCGCGGGCCTGTTACGTAGTTATAGAGGCGGGTGGGGAGGACGGCAGGCAGCTTTCGGTGGAATTCATCCGTGTTCCTTACAGCATAGAGCGGGCAGCGCGAGCTATCGAGCACAGCGAAATGCCGCACGAGTACGCCGAAATGCTGCGAGCTGGCCGGGGGTAGTACTTGCCTGGGTAGAGAGCAACTCCTGTGATTGGCGGTGGTCAGCATTCTTCGGCTGATAAAGAGAGATGAACAGAGCGGATAACCGGGGCGCGCGGGTTGATAATGCACGTATTAATGATCGGGGGTAGTGATGCCGGGATAAGCGCTGGGTGGAAGTGTCAGGACTGGGAGCACGCAATCTTCCCTGTCATGTTCAAGCCGTCTCATCTAAGCTCAGCCGGAGCTAAAAGCGTACCGTTAGGCTGCCATCAGCACCGAGTGCAGGGCCCCAAATCTCTGCCGGAACATACGGCGCTG
>JALYYZ010000198.1 GCA_030945985.1 Chloroflexota bacterium | reverse complement strand
AAACCAGGGTCGAGCAGCGCCAGGCGCTGCTCTTCAGGAGTGAGATCAAGCTGGCGCAGCAGGCTCTCGTCTTGCAGGGCTGCTCGCCGCAACTTCACCATCGCGGTGGCAAGCGTCTCGACCACACTCTTGATAACCTTATACTGCCCGGTGGTCACCATGTGCGGACGCAAGTAGCTGCTGAAAGGCACGCCCGCAAAGGTCAATTTGCGCCGCACGCTTTCGACCGCCAGCATCCCCTGAGACTCGGCAGCAAGTTGAGGGTGCGCCACAAGGTAGTCGTGAAAGTCGTCTATAGCAGAGTGAGCGCTCTCAGCAGCTATACCCGATTGGGCAGGCCCGGTCACGGAGTAATCTCCGCGTCGGGTACCGGCTGAGTTATGGACGGCCCGCCGTCCGAAGGCATGACCCGCGATTCAGGCACGCCTCCGGCTCCAAGCTCGGGCCCCGCCGCCGCTGCCTTGCCGGTTGAGTCACCCTGTGAGGCACCCTTATTCTTGCTGCTGTCACTGCCACCAGCACTAGCACTGGGCGCGCTCTGAGCTTTCTTTGCGCCTGCGGCCTCCTGGTGCATACCAACTACATCTTCGTGCGCGAACTCGGTCCAGTCTTTGACCGGCATGCCCACAGGTGGCGGAGCTGCATTCAGGAAGCGGTCCCATCTGTAGTTCGCGCCCAGCGTGTAGCCGTTCGTTGCCCGCTCGATCACCAGGTTTGCCATATTCTCTACGCACCACTCAAAATAAGTAGGCGTAATGGAATAGTAATCCATGTCGCAGGCCGGGTTGAGCCAGTCGATGGCGTAAGGTATCCCGTCGCGTACAGCGAACTCACAGGTATCCATGTCGTAGCCCAGGGCGCCTACGAGGGTGCGAGCGTCGCGTTCGATCCGCGTGCGCAGCTCATCGCCAAAGAAATTATCATCAGGCACATAGCGCATGTGGAAGGGGTTGCCAGGCTCATAGCGTATTACATTAATGTTACTTTGCCCCAAACAAATGCAGCGGGCATACTTCTCAAATTCGATCCCTTCTTGCAGGATCATGCCCAACTCACCCGTCTGGTCGAAGCACCAGATCAACTCCTCGACGGAGTGTACTTTGTAGACGCTCTTCCAGCCGCCGCCTACAAAAGGCTTCATAAATGCAGGGAACCCAACGTACTCAGCCAGGAGGTTCCAATCCATGGGATAGGTAAGGTTACGCAGCGAATCGGCAACGACACCCTCGACATACGACTTCTGTGGGAGTACCACGGTCCGGGGCACTGCCACACCTAGCTTCACCGCCTGGCAGCACTCAAAGAACTTATCGTCGGCGCACCACCAGAAAGGGTTGTTGATGACCACGCAGCCATCGAGCACGGCCTTCTTCAGGTAGGAGCGGAAGTAGGGTACTTCGTGCGATATACGGTCCACTATGACACTGTAGGGCATAGGCTCGTCCATACGGGTGCCGCCTAGCTTGCAAAACTCGGCCCTCACGCCCTGGTCCTTAGAGTTCACCCGATCAATGAAAGCCTGCGGGAAAGTGTTCTCCCGACCTACGAGTATGCCTACCACTTTTTCGTCTGCCATGTCTCTACTCCTTTGTGCAGCCTGCAACATGCTGAAGTTCTCTCGCGGTTTAAAGATATTTGAGCACCATAAGCTTCCACCAGGGCCAGTCGTGCCACGCTCCGTCCCATATATCGAGGTTATTCGGCACGCCTTTGTCCCACAGGATACCTGAAAGCTGGGTAGTAGAAGCGCGACAGATATCCTCTGAGCCCGCAGCTAATATGATGTCCTGCTGTCTCATGCGCGACAGGTACCAGTCGTCGTTCAGGCTGGGGAGGTAATCCATCGGTGAATTGAAATAGGCTTCGCTGTTGTAGCCTGTGCTCACAAGAAACTGGAGTGAATAAGCGCCGCTCATCGCCAGGACCCGGCGCACTATATCGGGGTGCCGGAAGGCAAAATTCACCGAGTGATAAGCGCCAAAAGAGGCGCCCGTCACGTTTAGCTCGCCTGTCACACGATCATTGCGTTGCGAAAAAAAAGGCAGTACTTCCTGGATGAGGTACTGCTCGTACTGGTCATGCCTGCGGGCACGTTCCTGTAGCGATATCTGGCGGTTGTACCACGATTCGTTATCGACACTGTCTACACAAATAATCTGTAACTGACCACTGCTGAGGCGATCACTCAGAGTGTTGATAAGAGAGAAATCCTCGTTCTGGTAAAACCGACCCATAGACGTGGGAAAAGCAAGTACCGGGCGCCCTCCGGTACCGAAGAGCAATAGCTCCATATCTTTGTTCAAGTGGGGACTGAACCACTTGTGGTACTCACGATTCATGGGCATACACCTATAGACAGGGATGGAATTTGCTATCTCGCGCAGCACTATCGCTAAGACAGATAACGGCTGACATTGTAGCACGTTTGACTGACCTTCGCAACCTGAATACTGCGTCTCACACATGCATTCCGTTCCGAACGTGCGCCGCACAAAGTGTGCCGCACTCTGTACGCGGGGAGGTTCTAACATTGCCTTTCTTTGACCTTCTTTGCGTCTGCTCTATCATCTTTGTATAATGGTACCTGCAAACCAACGTCCACAATCTCAGGAGGAATTTGATGACACGGATGAAGAACCTACTGGCGCTGATGCTCATGGTCTGCGCTGCTACAGTGGCACTGTATGCCTGCGGTGGTGAATCTCCCACCGCTACGGCGATACCTGCCACCGTGACGGCTGTACCACCGACAGCAGTACCACCCTCACCTACGACAGCAGCGCTGCCAACAACTGCCACAGGTGGTTCCACCAGTAGTGCCACGAGCGGTACCACGAGCAGTACGGGTGGCGGCACACTCACGGGGCCTGCTGCGGATCTTCTCAATAAGGCACAGGTCGCGATGCGTGACCTGAAAAGCTATCATCTCAATATGACCATCGACTCGTCCGGCATGACCATCACAGCTGACGGCGATTTTATGAATCCCGATACGGCGCACCTCAGCATGGACATGGGTTCCCTGGGCAAGAGCGATGTGATAGTGATCGGTAAAGATACATACGCCAAGATCCCCGGCACCGACTCCTACGTCGCATCACCCAGTGCAGGCGGCGCTAACAGCATCAGCGATCCGAACCAACTCACCAGCCTTGCGAAGTTCGCTAACAGCGCCTCGATAATCGGTGATGAAACGATTGACGGCGCCAACACGAGCCACATCAAATTCAGCTATAACCTCGATCAGGCCATGTCCGATACCGCCAACGCTGCCGGACAAGCCACGCCGGCTTCCAAGCTTGGCAACGCCGATGGCGAGATCTGGGTAGAGAAATCGACAGGCTACATGCGCCAGCTCAAGTTGCAGACGCTGAGCGCCGCAGACGTAACGGGTACACCGGGCGTTCCTACTACCACCAACATTACTGTCAAGTATTCCAAGTTCAACGAGGACATCAACCCACCCATCGTCAAACCCACCAATATCACCACCGTGCCGAGCGGCCTGGGTGGAAGCACCGGCAGCACGCCAGGCGCGACTATGCCCACCGCCGGTACAACAACGACCCCATAGGAAACGGCTCTGGAGACCTTCTCTGGGTAGAAGCTATTTCTTGGAGAATGAACAATCGAAACCCTGTGGGTTTCGATTGTTCATTCTCCTCTCGGTCTCTGACTCTGTTGTCTCTATATCATCTATCATTTCGTGCAGGCCATGACGCTCTGCTCGTAAGGATGTTCGTTTATGCCGCTCCTTCCGTACGAAGATAGGTACCCTAAGCTGGGCGACAACTGCTTTGTCGCGCCAACCGCTACCCTCATAGGCGACGTGACGCTTGGGGACGGATCGAGCATCTGGTTCGGGGCCGTTCTCCGTGGAGACGTGTCACCAATCGTCGTGGGGACACGCACCAATATCCAGGACGGGACAGTAATTCACGGCGAAGATGGCTGCCCCACGATCATAGGCGAAGATGTAACAGTGGGACACAGCGCCATCATACACGCCGCGACTATAGGGGACCGAGTGCTTGTCGGTATGGGAGCCGTCCTATTGAGCAGGTGTACCGTCGGCTCCGACAGCATCGTGGGCGCGCGTGCCCTGGTAACGCAGGAAATGAAGATGCCTCCGGGTAGCCTCATATTAGGAATGCCCGCTCTGGTGAAGCGTACGCTAACAGAGGCCGAACGCGAACGCATCATCGACTCCGCCGAGCATTATGTGCAGCAAGGCCGGAGGTACATGCAAAACACTACAAAAATAGACTAACCCGCAAGATCACATGATTCAAATAGCTGAATAAAAGGAGGGGCAGAGCGAGATCGCTGCCCCTCCTTTTATTCAGCTATTTGGACAAAGTTGCTCTACTTGCGGTTGGACGAGCCTGCCTGTTGTGCGGGGTGGGTCTCCACTTGCTCCTCGTAGAATTCTTCGATGTTATTGTAGATGTCGTCCGGGAAGCGTAGATCGCTGTAGATGTTACAGGTAGATGGGTCATCGGGAGTAGGACAGATGGCGAAATCTTGCTGTGACTGCCACTGGAGGATACGGTCGCGCTTGGGTGGATTGTAGTCTCGTGCCTCTACCTGATGCACAAGCACGTGGGCGTCTTCCTCGCCGTGGTCGGGCTGCTTGGCAAGTAGTTTCACCAACTCATCTTCGGTCATGAAGTGACGCGCAATCATTGCAAAGGTAAGACGTCCATAGTGACCTATGTCGGTACCCTGCTCCAGGGCATCCAGCAGATGTGCCATCATAGGCGAATCGCGCAAATTGCTACCCTGAGTGCGCCCCTCACTTTGCTCAGCGCCGCCCCCCGTCCGCTCACTGTTACCTTTCTTCTCTGCTTGAGTATCTCGAGTTGTCATGTCTATCTCCTTTCAGATTATATAGAACTAACGTTCTTATAACAAGAGCAGATTGTGTGCCAGCTCCGGTGCCTCAACCCACCTCACGCAGAATAGAA
>JALYYZ010000267.1 GCA_030945985.1 Chloroflexota bacterium | reverse complement strand
CCCGGCATGGTTCTCCTCTTCTCGGTGGCGGCCTATCTGATCGGCTACGGCGCAAAAGGTGGGGACCTGCTTGCTGTACGGGCCGGCATAGTAAGCAAGATGGGGGCGGAAGCGCCAGCCGAGGCGGTACAGCTCTTCGGGCTCTTCTCCCCCACACGGCAAAACTATACCTTGCAGATAAACGCGGAGAGCGCCCTCAGCGAGATAACTGATATGCCAGGCGGTCCGGCAGCCGCGCCTCCGGTCGTGCTGGGTGGCAACCCCACGCAGGCCACAGGAGTCAAGTTAGACACCTGGAGCCTGCGCAGCTTCCTTTCCGAGAGTACCCTGGCTTCCGAAGCTCCTCTACGTGGAGAGTTACATATAGGCAACAACACAATCGAAGGTAGCGTAACCAACTCCAGCGGGACCACTCTGCAAGACGTGGCGCTTGTGCGAGGCGACGCCGTGCAATTTATCGGCTCCATGGCACCCTCTGCCGCCGTGCCCGTTCACATGTCGCTTTCAGCCGGTGCGTCGTTTTCTTCACAGTCGCTCCAGGAGCTACTGCCGCTCCCCTCCGGTGTAAGACCGCCGGTTCCGGGTGGCTATTACAGTGGCCCGTCCAACCGGCAACTCGATAACATCTCCCGATCATATTACCGGCGACTGAGCCTTCTAGGTTTTGGCTTGCAGTACAGGTTGCCGGTGCCTTCCGCAGAGATGGACGTGCTGGCACTTTCGTGGGGTGGTCCAGCTGCTTCGGAGTTCAACATCCAGGGGCAAGCAGCCCGGATTGAGGATATATCGTTGTGGGGGAGTAAGCTGGCTATATCTGCTCCGCCATCCGGAGCTTCCAGGGAGGTTCTGCCGGCAGGCAGCGTGCTGCTTATCATATACGCGCCGGGCAACACGCCATCTCGTTTCGTTGGACGCGCCGAGACACCGCATGTCAGCTTACCGGGTCCTGTTCCCACGCTCCTACCGGCAGGCTCCACTCCTCCACCTGCAACCGGCCCCGGAGCCCCCGGCCTTGCACATCAGGTGCTGTTGTCACCTTACGCCGATGCGACCTACTTTTTGCCGTCGGGCACCAGCCCCCAGAGCCTCGCAATAGAGTACGAATTACACTCCTCTGACGGCCTGCCGCTGGATGTGCAGATGTACAACGTAGAGAGTGGTGCCTGGGACCTGCTTGGCAGCCTCGGTAATGGTACACTCCCTTATAAGGGTGTGCTGCCCGTGCAGGCGCCCGTGCGCTATGTTGCCCCCGGCGGCCAGGTTACATTGCGATTGCTGGCACACGCCGGTAATGCGCGTGTAGACCTCTCCACTCTCGACCTTGTCCTCAATAAATCACCCTAGCGCTACTTCAGGAGACATTATGGGAAAGATAGTTTCCCTTCAGTATCAAGCAAATCAAAGGCCGGAGCGTCTTGGTCTGTTTGATGCCCTTCCTAACTCTAAAGGCACGTCATTCTGCCCGCCCCATGTTGATGTTGTAGTTTTGATTTGTTCGATGCCTTGCTCAGGGCCAAAACATTGCTTCAATCTGCACCGGGAGAGCCGCCACCGTGCCTGAATCGATAGTTGAGACGCACAACCTCAGAAAACAGTATGGCAGCTTCGTTGCTCTGCAAGGCCTCAACTTGCAGATAGAGCGCGGTTCGATATACGGCTTTATCGGTCCTAATGGCGCGGGCAAGACCACCACTATGCGCATACTGGCCACCCTGCTTGAGCCGACAGGTGGCGATGCGTGGGTGTCGGGTTACAACGTTGTCTCGGCCCCACTCGATGTCAGGCGTCGAGTGGGCTATATGCCCGATTTTTTCGGGGTATACGACAACATGAAATCGTGGGAGTACCTTGACTTTTTTGCGGCTGCCTACAATGTGCCGCAGGCGCGACGCGCCGGCATGATTGATGACCTGCTGGCGCTGGTGGACCTTTCGACCAAGAAAGAAAGCTTCGTGGAAGAGCTGTCGAGAGGGATGAAACAGCGTCTCTGCCTGGCGCGCACGCTCGTCCACGAGCCTGACCTGCTGATCCTCGATGAGCCCGCGTCAGGACTCGACCCTCATGCTCGCATAGAGCTTCGCGAGTTGCTGAAAGAGTTGCGCTCGCTAGGTAAAACGATACTGGTCTCCTCGCATATACTTACCGAGCTGTCGGAGATGTGTACCCATATTGCTATCATCGAGCGTGGCCGGCTGCTGATCAGCGGCAGCGTCTCGGACATACTTGCAGCCATGCAGCCAGGTCGAGAGATATATGTGCGTGTGCTAGACTCCACCCAGCGTGCCGTTAGCATACTGGGCAGTATGTCGGGCGTGTTGAGCACCCAGGTGCTACCTGCGGGCTTCCGCCCTGGGCATCTCTCGTCGCCTCTTGCAGCAACTCCCGCAGCCGGTACGACCATAGCCAGCCGGCCTGCTCAAAGCGGTTCCGGCTGGTCTATACCTCCGCCTCCGGGTGAACTGCCGATGATTGAAGCTGCTTCAATGAGTGGCCCATCAACTATACTTCTGCGTGTGAATGGCGACGATGCACTGCTCAACGGGCTCCTCTCGCAACTCGTGTCGCATAGAGTGCCTGTGTACGGCTTTGAAGAAGCTATGGGCGATTTGGAGGACATTTTCCTCCAGACGACGAAAGGGCTTGTGCAATGAGCACTTTTGTGGGCAAGGTGAACCCGGTTATCGTCAAGGAGCTAAGAGGCCGCATGCGCGGGCCGCGCGCAGCAGCTATATTGACCCTATACTTGTCGGTGCTGAGCGCTGTCACGCTGCTGGTCTACTGGTTTACCGGAGCCACCGTCAACTACAGCGGTCCTGGGGCATCACAGGTCGGCAAACTGCTTTTCGGCACGCTGGTTGTCTTCCAGACTGCGCTCGTTACGTTGCTTGCCCCTGCTTTTACATCAGGATCTATAACCCAGGAGCGCGAGCAGAAAACCTACGACCTGTTGATGACTACCCTCTTACCGGCTCGCTCTGTTGTCCTGGGGAAACTCGGCTCGGCGTTGCTCTATGTGGTGCTGCTTATAGTAGCTGTCGCGCCCCTGGAGAGCCTGGCGTTTATCTTCGGTGGGGTCTCCCCCGAGGAGGTAGTGCTTTCGCAAGTAGTGATGCTCATGGCTGCGCTGCTGTTCGCCTCTATAGGCATATTCTGGTCTTCCGTTATGCGGAGCAGCCTTGCCAGTAATGTGCTTACCTATGGTACTATTCTATTTCAGCTTGTGGCGCTCCCCATGATCTACTGGCTTGTAGTAACCGTACTACAAGCCTCCTATAATCGGGGCCCTGTGGCTGGCCCGCCCTTCAGTGCCACGCCCGAGTTCTACACGCTCAGCGGCCTTGTGCTTTCCTCCAATCCCCTGGTTGCCATGGGCCTCAGTGAAGCGCTGCTGATAAAAGGCGATCCTCTTTTCATCTATAACAGCACGACCATACTCAATGGGCATTCGCTACTGGTAGTCTCCCCCTGGCTCATCTTCTGCCTGGAGGCATTGCTGTGTAGCGTGCTGCTAGTGAGCCTCGCTATCAGGCGTTTGGGATCTGTGCGGCACCGTTGATCGATGGTGGTCCATTCTTCCTATTGTTCGGCAGGCTTCTATGCCCTACAATTAGGCTGTGATGAGTAACCAACCGGACCAGGAGAGCAGGCGCGGCCTTTATGAGGATGAGCGTGCCCGGTTGCTGCGCCTACTGGGAGGCATGCAGTATCGCTTCCGCTGGGTGGATGGTATTGCCCTGCTGCCTGTTGGGCTCGCGTGCGGGCTCGGTTTAGCGGTGATTGGCGGTGTGGCCTGGCGATTTTCCCCGGAAATCTCTCTCCCTACACTACTTGTTCTCTGCTTTGGCCTCGTCGTGCTGGCATCTTTGGCCGTGCTGCTCTATGTACTGCTCAAACCTGGAGATCTACCCTCTTCTGCTCGTCGCGCTGACAGCCTGCTCGGGTTGGATGATCGACTTTCAACAGCCCTGGAAGCAGACGCAATGCCATATGATCTTCTTCGTCAGGCTCAGCTTTCGGATGCCGTTGAACATGGCGGTACTATATCCCTGAAGCGCGATTTACCATTGCGAGTAGATAGGAAGAGGCTGGCACCCGTGCTTCCGCTGCTCGCGCTCTTTATATGTGTGCTGCTGGTCCCCGACGTATGGGTCAATCCTGGTCGTGTCACGAGGGCACAGATCAGGCAAGAGGCGCAGAAGATAGATGCAACAGGGAGATCCCTCGATCCAAAGGCGACCGGCTCTGGCAATCCCTCTCTGCAAGGTATGAGCAAGGAGCTTACAAAACTCGCCGACGACCTCGGTAAGCAGGACACGTCTGAAGGCGCGCTGGCTCGGATCTCCGAGAGCGAGAGCCGTTTGCAGCAGGGTCTCGACCCACAGGACGCTGCCCGGCGCGAGGCGCTCGATAGGCTTGCAAACGGGTTGGCCTCATCGCCCGACAGCAGCCTCAAAAAGGCAGGAGAGGCGCTGAAGTCCGGTGACGTACAAGGTGTTCAACGCGCATTAGCAGAGGCGAATGACAGGGCCTCTTCTATGTCGCCGGGACAGCGCAGCGATATGGCTC
>JALYYZ010000178.1 GCA_030945985.1 Chloroflexota bacterium | reverse complement strand
GGTTTAGCTCGTGTTCATCTTTGTCCAGCGAGGCGAGTTGTTGCTGTAGATTGGCCTGGCGCTGCTGAGTATATGTAAGCGGCTTGAGGAGTTCGCGCAGGTGGGCGAGCTTCTTCTCAGTGGAGATGATCTCGTTGTTTACGCCATCCCGCTCCTTGAGCTTGCCTTCATACTCCCGCAGCTTCTGTTTTATGTCGGTATTATAGGAATCTTGCACACGCTGCAATGCGTCGAACGTCAGAGCTGTGCCGCATAGAGGGCAACCTGCGTGCCCCGATCCGCCTGCGTGAGCGGTTGTGATCATGTTAGCTTTCTGGCGCAGTTGTTGACCCTCTTCTTTGAGGCTTGCCAGGGAATCTGACAGGGTGCGCATCTTCACGTCCAGGGTGTCTCGGTAGCAGCGGGTATCCTCGTGCTGCTGCTGAAGCTGCGTGAGCTGATTTAGTTGGCTCAGCACCTCGGACAACTGCATCTCAAGCGTGCCGCGTCCTGCGAGGTTACTCCCCAGCTTCTTGATGTTGCGCTCATGCTGCTCACGCTGGCTATCGAGGCGTACAAGCTCGCTGTTGATCGTGCCTTCGAGCGTAGCCCGCTCGGTATCAAGGCGCTGCACGCGCGAGCGCACCTCCACCCAACGCTGGGTCTCGGACTGCGCACTCTGCAAAGCCGAATAACCCGTTTCGATGGACTTACGCTGTGAAAGTAGAGACTCCCTTTCCAGGCGAGCCGGGCGGTTCCTGCCCAGCCTGATCTCGATCGCTTGCACCTGGACGCTACGCTTGCGGCGACGCTCCTGCAGTTCTCGCAGCCGCGCTTCGGCATGGTCCAGTGATGACTTCATAGTTGCAGTTTCGGCAAGCTCAGCGCGTACTGCTGCCATGTCTCTATGCGCGGTCAGCAGGCAGTTGTCCACCTCCTGCAAATGCAACACGAAGCCCGGCTTCTCCAAAAGCTCCAGATCAATCTGCTTGATACTATTGTCAAGCTCTTGTAGCCGTGCCTTACTCTCGCGGAAGCGTTCTTTGGCAGCGTCCTCCAATTTATCGTACTGGTCCAACCCCAATATGTCGGCAAGTATGGCTTTGCGCTCAGAAGCGTTCTTCATCATGAAGGAGTCGGCGCGCCCCTGGAGGATAAAGGCCGAATTGACAAAAGTCTCGTAATCGATCTTGAGCGTACTATTTATCTTTGCCTGCGTCTCACTGACGGTGCCTGTCAGCGTGCGCCATGTGCCTTCCTCGCCTGTGGCGCTTACCATGAAGTCGAGCAAGCTGCTGCCTTTGCCGCCCTTGATCTGGCGCTTGCGCAATATACGATGGTGCTCGTTATTGAGCACAAAGTGGAAGTCCACCTGCATATCGCTCGCGCCTTTGGAGATAAGCTCGTCCATGAAGTTGTGGTCACGAGCTTTGCCCCACAGCGCCCAGGTCATCGCCTCAAGTATGGCCGATTTGCCCGCGCCGTTTTCACCGGAGAGGCACGCCAGATGTATGCCCCGGAAGTCGAGCGTGTGCCCGCCACCTCGGTAGCACATGAAGTTCTGCAACTCTAATTTCATTGGGATCATAATATAGCGTATGGCCTGCGCCTTTGCGCTCGCAACTCCTCTAAGGGACGATCTGCCAGTCGGGGGGTAGATTATAGCTGTATAGACTATCTGTGGGCTCACCACCCCTATGTATTCGTCCGCGGTCCTGGCGCTTCACATCGGCGTAAGTGTTATGCACCTGGACTATACGGCGCTCCTTTAGATTAAAAATGACCAAACCGGCCTGCACGCTTTCGAGGCTGGCCTCCCTCGTAACCTCGTCAACGACGCGAAAGGCCGGCACCTGGTGGTGCGCCTTCTGCTCGCCGGCGAAGTCGAGGGCATTATGTATTTGCTCGTAACTGCCGTGGCTGTTGTGCTCGTCGAAAACGGCAATCCCATTGAGCACGTAGCTCTTCAGATCAGAGTCGTAGCCGGTGCTGGCAGAGAGCAGATCTTCAATATTGTCAGGCATCCTGGCGCAGGCGGCGACAAGGGCTTTGAGAGCAGTACACGGGGCCACAAAGCTGACCGTGCCCACCTGATCGATCACAGTAAAACGCATAACATACATAGGTGCAGAAGGTCTCCTGAGAGGTGCAGCCATGAGGGTGAGCTGCGATAAAGCAGAGGAACAAGCGCTTATGCGCCTTTAATTTTACCATACTGCGATGCCCGGTCGCGAACGTAGGGCTTTTGCACATCCCATGCTGTCGCACCCGCTCGCTGCCATTGCCAGGGGCCATAGTGCCGCTTCATGGACCTTTTTGCTTTTGAAAGCAAAACAAACAAATCTAAACCCAGCGGGGTTTAGATTTGTTTGTTTCTGGAATGAGAGCTCTTTCCCAAGAGATCGCCTGAAGTGGGCTTAGTGCGGCTTAGGGCTCGTAAAAGAATAACTCTGCACTCGTTGCGGAATCGCCTGCGTGCCTCTGCTTGTTTGGGATGAGGCAACTGAAAAGTTATATTCTTAAAGGCCCTTAGTACGGCTTAGTGCGGCTTCGTGAACCTATTAGCTTCTGAAAGTAGAACAAAGAAATCAAAACCCTGCGGATTTTGATTTCTTTGTTCCTGAAAATGAGCGCTCTTTCCCCAAGAGGTGGCTGGAAGTTGCATTGCCAATTGCTTGGTGCCTGACTTTGCATCAGCCCTGGCATAGAGGCGTAGATGACCGGACAGCGAAGCATCTCTTGCTGTACAATAGAGCAAATCAGAAGAGCAAATCAGCAAGGGAGAAAGCCCATATGGAATTAGCAACGGGAGCCACAGTGCCCGCCCATGTTTTCCGCGAGTATGATATACGAGGCGTGGTAGATAAAGACCTCAACGAGGACATCTACTATAAGCTAGGGCGAGCATACGGCACTTTCCTCTATGCGCAAGAAGGGGTGAAGCCGGTCAAAGGAGAGCGCATGAGCGTAGCAGCCGGGCGAGATGTACGTCTCTCTTCAGAGCGGTTTCAGGCAGCGCTAATCAAGGGGATGCTCGCCTCGGGTATTGACGTGATCAACGTCGGGCAGGTACCGACGCCTGTGCTCTACTTCTCGGTGAAGTTCCTCGACACCGACGGTGGGGCTGAAGTCACCGCCTCGCACAACCCGGCAGAATATAACGGCCTGAAGCTGCGCAAGCGAACAGGGCAGGGTCTGAACGCGCCTCTTACCTCAGCCGATGTACAAGGACTGCTGCATATAATTCAGCACGGCGAATTTCACGAAGGCCAGGGGGAGTACAGTGACCACCCCACTGAGCCGGAATATATAGATTACATAACAAAGACGATAAAAGTGGGGCGACCTCTCAGAGTAGTAATTGACCCTGGTAACGGCGTCACGGGCCCTACGGCGCTGAAGGTTTATCAAGCGCTGGGCTGCGACGTGAGCGGCATATATATCGAGCCGGATGGCAACTTCCCGCACCACCTCCCCAACCCACTGAAAGAAGAAAATGTGCTCGATCTGATCGCCGAGGTCAAGAGAACAGGCGCCGATGTAGGCATCGGCATAGACGGCGACGGCGACCGCCTGGGCGTAATCGCTAACGACGGCAGCATCGTATGGCCCGACATGTATATGATCCTTTACGCACGCAAGGCTCTGCAAAAGCAGCCGGGAGGAGAGATCATCTTCGATGTCAAGTGCTCATTGGTTCTGCCCGAGGATGTAGAAAAGCACGGCGGCAAGCCTGTCATGTGGCGCACGGGCTACACGAATATCTTTGCAAGGCGACTTGAGACGCGCGCGCCTTTCGCCGGGGAGTTCAGCGGGCATATGTTCTTCGACGACCCGATCATAGACTTCGATGACGGCATCTACGCGGGAGCTCGCCTCTTGGAGGCCCTGGGTGACGGCGACGCGCCAATCTCCGAGCGCTTTAGCGACGTGCCGCGCTACTTCAACAGCTCCGAAGGCCGGATAGATATAGATGAGAGCAGGAAGTTCGTTATTATTGACCGGCTGAAGACGCGCTTCGAGAAAGAGTACCCGCTGATTACGCTGGATGGCGTACGCATCGTCTTCCCCACGGGCTGGGCTTTGGTGCGCGCCTCCAACACCGAGCCTGCCATCACCTACAGGTTTGAGTCGACACTCTCCTCAGAAGACCTGGAGAGGATCAAAGGCATAATACGAGACGCGCTCAACGAAGATGGTGTGGAGACCGAATTCTAGTCGCCGTGGCGTGTCAACTACAATTCTAATGGGTCTAATAGAGTCCTATAGGGGAGTCTGGTTGTCGCGAGACTCACCCATAGAGACGACATAGAGGGCGGGAGTTGTCCCGCCTTTTGGAGCCAACAAGATGCCGGCAACAAGAACAATCACACCGGCGATAGCCAGGAGACTGGCAATATCGTGCCAGCGCCTGGATCGCGCCCCGGCTGCTGCGAATAAGGAAGATATCCTGAATCTGGTGCGGCAGTTAGGCTGCCTCCAGATCGACCCAATCAGCGCCGTGGCGCGTACCCATCTCCTTGTGCTCTGGAGCCGCCTGGGACAATACAGCCAGGCTGACCTGGACGCGCTACTTTGGGAAGATAGAAGCCTCTTCGAGTACTGGGCGCACGCGGCTTCAATCGTGCTCACGGAGGATTACCCCATCCACAGCATAGTCATGCGCAATTACGGCAAGAGCGGCTCCTCATGGCACGACAGGACACTCGCCTGGGTTGAGCAGAACGCCGGGATGCGGGAGCACATAATAACAGAGCTTACACACAATGGCCCGATGCTCTCCAAGCAGTTCGAGGATACGGCACATCGCGACTGGCAATCGAGCGGCTGGAACGGCGGGCGTAACGTGGGGCGAATGCTCGACTTCCTCTGGACGAGTGGAGAAATCATAGTATCGGGACGCCAGGGTGGGCAGAAGCTGTGGGACCTGGCGGAGCGCTGCTTGCCGGCCTGGACCCCACGCACCCTCCTATCACAGGAAGAGGTAGTGCTTCTAGCCGCGCAGAGATCGCTGAAGGCGCTGGGCGTGGCCCGCGAGATCGAGATAAAGAGACACTTCATACGTGACCGCTATCCTGGCCTGAGGACTGCTTTACGGCAACTCCTCGATAGCAAGATAATCGAGACGGTCAAAATAGTCGACGAGGGTACAGAGTGGCCCGGCATTTGGTATATTCACAGCGATACATTGCCGCCACTGGAGTGGATCGAGAAAGGAGAGTGGCAATCCGGCACCACCCTCCTCTCGCCCTTCGACAACCTCATATGCGACAGGGATCGCACGGAAAGGTTGTTCGACTTCCACTACCGCATCGAGATATACGTGCCCAAAGCTCAGCGCCAATATGGCTACTATGTGCTGCCAATCCTCCATGGTGACCGCATCATCGGGCGCATAGACCCTGCTATGGACCGCAAGCGTGGAGTGCTGACTGTGAGCAATATTTACATAGAGCCGGACGCCCATGTGAACAAAGAAACCAGCCGGTCTGTAGCCTGTGCCATCAGCGAGATCTCTACTTTCCTGGGCGCAAATAGTGTGGTGTATGGTAGCGTCCCGGACGTATGGAGAAGCGCGTTTGATGAACATGCGGAGATTACACCTGCGAGCTAACCGGACTCGGTAGATGTTCAACAGGTAAAGAAGCGTTTCGTAGCCTCTCAAACACCCATCCGGTTGTTGACGGAATGCACCGTTGATCGTCAAGTTCTTGAATTGGCATTATTACTGGGAATACGCGACTTTGAGGATGCAGTACAAATTGCCTGCGCCTTGTTGACCGGCCTTGATGCTATTGTGACACGAGATATCGGGCACTTTACGGGCAAGGGTATAGCTACTCTCACGCCCAGACAAGCTTTGCAGCAAATCGGTCAAACGGAGTAGACGATTCCGGCAAGTCTTGGGCGGTTAGCCCTCCAGCTTTACATATCCTCTCCCCGCCTTTATCAGCATACCCTCCACGGGTATCAGCATCATTGCACGGTCGGTGACACGCTCTTCACCGATGCGTACGCCGCCCTGCTCCACCAGGCGCTGTGCCTGCTTGCGGTTAGGTGCCAGGCCGGTGTTTATCAGCAGGTCCAGTATGCCCACCTGACCCTGCTCATCGGCTTTGTCACCCCGCGCGCGCTCTACAGTGACGGTTGGTATCTGGGATGGGAGGCCGCGCTCCTGAAATTGGTGCTCGAAGTCTGAGCGGGCGGTATTCGCGGCTTCTTCACCGTGGTACATCCTCACGATCTCCCAGGCAAGAGCTTTCTTCGCGTCCATCGGGTGTGTACTGCCGTCTTCCAGCCCGTGCCTTACACGCTCCACCTCCTCCATAGGCAGGCGAGTACACGACTCCATGTAGAGGGTGATTACCTCGTCGCCCATCGACATGATCTTGCCAAATTGGTGGCGAGGCTCATCAAGCAGGTAAATGGCGTTGCCCCACGATGTAGACATCTTTCGGCCATCGGTGCCAGGGATCATATTGGTGCAAATAACCGTCTGGGGCGATTGGCCGTACGCCTCCTGGAGGGCGCGCCCCGCCATCAGATTGAAGAGTTGGTCGGTGCCGCCAAGCTCGACGTCGGCCTCCACAGCCACCGAATCGAAGCCTTGCATAAGGGGATATAAGATTTCTTGCAGGCCAATCGGCTTGCCCGCGTCCCACCTGTCGGAGAAGTTCTCACGCTGGATCATCTGTGCCACCGTGAACTTGGAGGCAAGCCGCACGATGTCGTGGAAGCTCAGAGTCGCAAGCCAATGGGAGTTGTAGCGGAACTCCACCTTATCCAGGTCGAGTATTTTGCCCATCTGCTCCTTGTAAGTCGCCATGTTCTTCTCGACCTGCTCCTGAGTGAGCATGGTGCGCTGGGCGTCCTTATCTGAGGCGTCGCCGACCAGGGCAGTGAAGTCGCCGATGATGAGCACTATTTGGTGGCCCATATCCTGGAGTTGGCGCAGCTTGAAAAGAGGCACCGAACGCCCCACATGCAACAGAGGACCTGTAGGGTCCACACCCAGTTTGATGCGTAGCTTACGCCCCGATCTCAGCTGCTTCTCGAATTCCTCGCGGACGATCACTTCGACCATGGACCGGCTGAGAACTTCCTGTATCCTCTCCTCGTCGGTGCTGACTCCACTCCACCTCTCCGCCTCCTCCAAATGCACCTCAGTACGCACACCTGCATCAACGGCAAGCTCGGAATCCGCCCGGTGCATATCAGCTTCTGCTTGCGCCTGTTGCCTTTCTCTAAGCACCCTCAACTCGTGGTGCATCTCTTCGGGAGATTTCACGCCTTGCGCCTCTTCCATAATAAGACCTCCTCTTCAACTGTGACCAACGCGTAGTCTAGTGCAGCTTCATGGACCTTTTAGCTTTTGAAAGAGAGAGAACAAATAAAAAAGCCCTCGATCGTCATCTGCGACGGACGAGAGCCCCTGACCGGCTTCGTGGTACCACCGTTGCTCCGCGCACCCCTCTCGGAAATGCGCCTCTGCGGGTAAAAACCCAAACGCTATAACGGGCGCAACCCACGGCTCCTGAGAATGTAATTCAGCTTGTGGTAGCCAGAGGCTTGCACCGTCCGCCTCTTCTCTGTTGAGCCATCACATGCCTACTCGGTTTCCCTATCAGCACCGCTATCTATTCTGCTATTGTTAGAGTTTATAGCATAGAGGCTTGTGCCAGTCAAGGGAAATGGGTTTTCGAAGAACAATCGAAACCCTGCGGGTTTCGATTGTTCTTCGAGGGATGGCTTCTCGTTTCGAGAGACAGTGTTCCTTTTCAGGATCAAACAGATCAAAACCCTCCAGGTTTTGATCTGTTTGATCTATTTTGTATGCCCAGGTAGACGCTCGAACCTGCGCTAAGGCGCTAGTGCCTCTTCATGGATCTCTTGGGGAAAGGGTGCTCATTTCCAAGAACAACCAAATCAAAACCGTGAGTTTTTGATTTGGTTGTTTTACTGTCAAAAGGTAAAAGGTCTCTGGGAGCTGCACTAAGGTGTAACATTGCCTCCCTTCCTCCAAGACTGTAGTATAGAAGCGCGATGCAGATTTTAAGGGAAATACAACAGAGGAAACCTGCGCGGCACAGGGTCACGCCAGGAGGCGTTGCGTTGTGGTTCGGGTTGCTCATGGCGACTGCGCTCATGTTCTCAGGGATCGCGCTGTCTCCGTTTGACAGAGATGAGAGCCAGTGGATATATACGAGTCGTTTCCTGAGCCTCTTGCGACAGGGTGATTTCGGTTCGTCCGAGTGGAACAGCTACTGGGCACACACACAGCCGCCACTTGCACGGTATGCCATCGGGTCATCGCTGAAAATCGCCGGGTTCGACCTGATGAAAGTGAACGGGCCGTGGGACTTCACCAAAGAGAGCAGTCAGAATATAGAGGAAGGGAATATGCCTTCTGCTGATACGCTCTTCTGGGCCAGGCTGCCGGGGGCGCTCGCCGCAAGCGGTGCGATAGTGCTGCTCTTTCTAATCGGCAGGCAGGTGGGAGGCACCGTGGCGGGTGCTGCTGCTGCCCTGTGGCTGGCGGCAAACCCCAGGGCACGCGAAATCATGACGCGCGCTGAGGCGGACGGATTGCTCATTTGCCTGTTGCTCCTGGGAGTCTTACTGGCGCTAAAGACGGCGGCGCTGTGGGAGCAAGTACAGGACAAGGCTCTAAGCAGGCGTAGACTCCTCTTGCCGCTGATTGCCCTGGGTGTTGCGTTTGGTCTGGCCGCAGCTACCAAGTTGACGGGCGCGGTAGGCATAGGCGCGTTTGGACTAGCCTTGTTACTTGATACAGGTATGCGCAGGATTCATAAACGATTTGTGGGACCTGGAGGCAATATCGCTCGATGGCAGGCACAAGTAGCGGCTGCCTGTGTTATGTTCGCAGGCTGTGGAACCGTGGCCTTGTTGGTCTTTGTGCTGCTCAACCCTGCTCTATACACAAGGCCCTTAGCAAGCTCCCTAGACCTATTCACGTTCAGGCAGCAGGAGATGCAAGTGCAGATGGGCCTCTATCCCAGCGCGGCTATAGGTTCAACAGTAGACCGCCTGAAGTTGGGTCTGGTGCGACCTTTATCGACGTACAGCGTGAGCGCCGGCCTGGGTAGGGCTATCGCAGGCAAAGTAGGCCAGGAGTGGGGCGAGGCGCTGCCGGTGGACGTGCCACTGTCCATCGCCGGGGCAGGTGTAACGCTGGCCGGATTGATCCTCGCACACGCCGGAACGACTCGCAAGCGTGGCAAGACAGCGTGGAAGTATACCTCTATGGTAAGCAACCATACACCAAGTTCGGCAGGGCTTGGCGCCGGTGGCTTCGCCCTCGTATGGACGCTGGTATATTATATCTCTATTTGCCTTAATATGGGGCTTGATTGGGATCGCTATACGCTGCCGCTGGTGGTGCTCAGCGCGCTCTGGGTAGGTGTGGGTATAGCTGCCATCATTCGTGCAGCTTCAGGGGTCTTGTAGCATTTAGAATTAAAGCAAAGTAACCAAAACCCTACGGGTTTTGGTTACTTTGCTTTTGAAAAGACGCGCTCTTTCCCATGAGGTCGCCTAAAGAGGCATTGGTACCTCACCAGCAAAGTATAACCAGTTCCATTCATGCTCACCTTCGGTGAGCATGAATGGAACAAAACAATCACTACTCACCTTACGCAGCTAAGCACCAGTTCAAGTGCTATACAGGGGACGATCAAACATAACATCGGGCCAAACTGCGTAAGGTGACTCACTATTTAGCTGATGAGGTGCCAAATGGCTTCAGGCCCTGCTCGGTAGTAGAAAGGCTGCCGCGTAGAGGTGCCGCGAGTTAGTGAAGGCGCAGCCACTCCTGCGCAAGCTGTGCTGCCCCGGCTTTATCGCCACGTTGCAGTTCGCCTGAGACGACGGCCGCGAGCAGATAACTCTTTAGCGCGCCTACCCACGGGCCGGGTGGGCGTCCGGTCAGAGCGAGCAGTTCTTCCCCGTTGAGGGGTGATGCAGGCTCCTGCTTCTCTGAAAGCTGCTTCTGAGCAGCGGCGTCCAGCAACCGTAGCCGGTGGGCTTCAATAGTATCGAGCACCCATAGCCCACGGTCTATAGGCTCCGGTAAGTAGCCACGTAAATCGGCACGAGAGAGGGCCAGCAGATCGTTCCACCCCTCTTCTCCCCTGCCATCTTCCGCCTCTTCTATGAGACGGCGTACGGCCCCGTCGGTCCATTCGGGGTTGTACGAGATTGGACGCATGTGAAGACGCACGAGACACTGCACCTGCTCGATAAGGTTATTATCCACGCCCACTTCCCCCATTATCTCAGGTACCATCTCAGCGCCTATACGGTCGTGCTCGAAAAAACGCGGGCGACCTTCGGGCGTCTCGATAAAGGTTGGAGCCTTGGCTATATCGTGAAGAAGAGCAGCCCACCTTCTTACAGGGGTAGGTTCTATGGCGTCGACCACTTTCATTGTATGGATAAAGGCGTTGTCGCGGTGGCCGGGGAGCTGGCTAACGCCTCGAAGGGCGTCCAAATCAGGTAGGATCTCCTTAAGTAGGCCACTCCTGACCCAACGAACAAAGGTATCAGAGGGCCGAGGGAGCAGGAGAGCTTCTGCTACGCAGGGCTCCGGCGCTGCCTGGATGGGCTCTACCTGCTTATCACGCCTGAAGCGGGCAAACATGCGACCTAGCGCCCTGTCTGCACCATATCGCGCACGGCTGCCAGCACTTCGTCCTGGTTACGCGCCTTTCCGGCTTCATTATGCACGACATAGCGCACAGTACCCTCTGGATCTACCACCACAGTCACCCTGTCGGCACGGTGGGCAGACTCGTTCCAGGCATTGAACTGCCGGGCAACTTCGCCGTTGAGGTCGGCAAGCAAGTCATAGCTGAGGCCGAGTTGATCGCGCCACGCTTTATGTGAGTAGCGGCTATCGCGGCTGATGCCGAATACGCGCGCGCCGGTAGACTCCCAGTCGGCCTGCTTATCGCGGATGCTGCACACCTCGGAGGTGCATGTACCGGACCAGTCGAACGGGTAGAAAAGCAGCACGACGGGTTGGCCGCGCAGTTGGCTCAACTGGACCCTGGTGCCATCCTGGTTCTCCAGCGTGAAATCGGGGGCGGGTTGGCCCACTTCTATATCTTTTACATCATGAGTGGCGCTTTGCATTATTGTTCTCTCCATGTGTGATCTTGTATTTGATCTTGCCCTGGAATTGCGAGTTCGCAAAGACAAACACATGAGGCTATGCAAGCCCTGTGCCCAGGCTCCTTGCACCGGTTAAGGATAGACCGAGAGCACGACTAAACGGGGGCAAAGCATATGTTCGCCGGCCCCCGCCTGGTAATTCGATTTACAGTAGCTACAAGACCGAGGTCTACTGTTATGAGGCGGCGTCACGCTCCGCGACGGCCTCATTGAAGTACTGGATTACCACGTCACCGAAATCGTCCAGTAGACCTGCAATTATACCTTTAACCACATACCGCTCGAATGCATCACGAGGGAGAGTAGGCGAGTAGACGTAGGTAGAGGCCGAGGTATCCTGGTTGAGCAAGTTCTTCTTGGCAAGCCTTCCCATGGTGGTCATAACGGTGGTGTAAGCAATATCTTTCTGCTCGCGTAACACCTTATGCACGGAACTAACGGTAGAAGGTCCTTGCAACCAAACTACTTCCATTATCTGGCCTTCCAGCGGGCCAAGAACCTTCTTTGATTTTGATGATTGAGGGTTGAACCTGTATTTTATTGCAGTTGGCGAGTCCATAAACCATCTCCTGAGTTAGCCTAAGAATAATTGAGCAGGCCATCCGCGCTAACAGATATGAGGAGAGATGCAAAGGAACGCAGCGGCTCGCTACTATTGTACCAGTGTACCGTTGTATGTCAAGGGGTGTAGCAGGGGCGCATGACGAGCTACGTCAGAGCAGCGCCCGCCACCTGTCCACATACCGGGCTCGCAGCCGGCCCTACTCTATACATGCGAGCGATAAAAACAAGCTGACCAGGTTCCAGCATGTACGTCCACACGTGCGATGGTTAGTCGTCTGCTGACGGCTCGTCTGTGTTATCACCGAGACCGCGTATATCTGCTGTACCGGGAATATTGGTGCCGGCGCTAGCATGCGATGCATCAGTGGCGGTCTCGCTGTAAGTAGGAGGCGCATCCACTGCTGCATCGGCATACAGGTCCGTACGCCCGGTATCGCTCGCTGGGGCTGCCACGCCACTCCCGCGTGGGGCAAGATTGTTCTCTCCGTAAGATGGGCCCTTCTCATAGATATCTTTAGTCGTCGGCTCACTTTGTACAGGCGCTTCGTCGGAACCGGGCATAGCGTCCAGACCATTGTTCACCGAAGAGGCCTTTTCGTCCGGTTTCCGCATTGCACCTGCATCTGAAGACTGACGTCCGCCACTTTCGTAGCCTTTAGTATCAGGAGTTGCTCCACGGTAATCTCCGTCCTCCTGGGTAGTGCTGGCCGATTCTGAACCGAGACCTATTGTTGAGCCAGAGACGCCATAGCCGGTAGTCATGGGCGTGCCCGCTGTGCCCAATGCGCCCGTTATTGGATCAATAGCATCCTGAGTGCCTGTAACGTTGTTGGGGTTGAGGGAATCTGCGTTGTTCGACATGTCTGCCTCCTCTTCTATCTGGCTATTATACGCTGCATATCCAGCGCCGGTTGCGTCTGGAAGACTCTTCTCAACATCCAGTTCGTGGTCAGGGGTCCTTCGTTGGAGGTTGCTTGTACTTGGAATCTGTATCGTCTGTATGTCGTAAGCACCGGAGGCTCTGAGGGAAGATGTAATCTCTGCTTCATCGAGTGAGGAGGCGAGTACGGTGACGACCACGGCTTCTCGGCCCGCTTCATTCGCAAGGTGACGTTCATCATGCTCGGGTATACCAATGCCCGCCAACGCTCCGATGAGGCCTCCCACCGCCAGGCCGATGGCTGCTCCAGTGGTAGTGGTAGCCAGGGCGCCCGCGCCCGCCGCAGTACCCACACCAGGGATCGCTAGAGCGCCCACTCCAAGCATCCACCCCGAAACGCCGCCGAGTACGCCTCCAAAGGTCGCACCTGTGCCCGCCGCACCCGCCACGTTCGAGCCGAGGCCCTCAGCAGATAGAGGCTCATCAGGCAAAATATGCGACGCAACAGAGATGTCCTCATCAAGCACACCCACCGAGCGTAACATAGCTACTGCGCGCTCCGCCTCGGCATGGCCACCCAGGACACATACAACAGACCGGTCACCTTCAGATTGCTCCCTGGTTTCTGCCTCCGCGTCCACGCACCCTCCCACCTGTTATCAAGATAAAACTTATCTGCACTGACCGCAATATACCACAGGCAGACCGCTACGCAAAATGGCCCTGGTGCAGCTTCATGACCCTCTTATGGAAAGAACGTTTCTTTCCGAGAGCAAATAAATCAAAACCCTATGGGTTTTGATTTATTTGCTCTTCTTTCAAAAGCTAAAAGGTCCATGAAGCCGCACTAGCAAGTGATGGAGCACGTCTCGCTATCGGCGCCAGTTGTAAGAAAAGGGGCGTAGCTGATATACTGCCGTCTATCTTATTACTCACCTTACGCAGCAAGAGCCACTTTCATGTGCAGTCCGCAAGTGTCAGCACGACGAAAGCATATGTATCGTGTAGGGTCAGTTATTTTATTATTGTAATAAGGCAGATTCTTGGCCGGGCTGGAAGACGGCCCAGAGCCAGGCGCGAAACAACTGTCCTGGCTCTGCCTTTCAGGTAGCAGCACCTGGCCTCCAGGCATAAACAGTCATTGTAATATTACACAGGATGTTGGATGAACCTTATTGGAGCTATTGTTGCTTGGCTCTTTGGGTGTGGGATAGGGCTCACTGTGCTGGCCCGGTACCCACAGGGGATCGAGCGCGCGCCCGTTTTGCTTCTCTTCGTATTGGCTGCTTTAGCCCTGCTGCCGTCGCGCATCGCACCTACGCACAAACAGGTGAGATGGGCCTGCATTTTTGTGTCGGTGGGACTGGCCGGCTGCGGCTGGGCACTGTTCCAACATGCGCCCGCCACCCCCACTGATCTCGCATACTACAATAGCAATGGCAGCAACAACCAGAAAGCGGATACGCCAACCGTGGTTTTCGGTACAGTGCTTGGAGAGCCGACCTTTGGTGATAAGTGGCAGCGAGTACACATACGTGCAGATCATATACAGAGCAACGGACAGAACGACGGGCAGAGTGCAGGTAGCGATCTACCTGCGCCTGTAAAGGGTGATATGTCTGTGTTTGTGGCCCGATACCCGGAGCTAAGCCCTGGAGAGCGAGCAGTCTTCACAGGCACTCTCACGGTTCCGCCCACCATGCAAGGCTTCGACTACGCAGCCTACCTGGCCAGGTTCGGTATATATAGCACGATGAACTTCCCACGCGTCCATAAGTTGTCGACCAATGGCGAGCTCGGTGTCGCCGGTTTCATCACAGGTAGCAGAAAGCAGGTACGCACGGCCCTGCAACGCGCCCTATCAGAGCCCGAGTCGTCACTTGCCGTCGGAGTGGTAACAGGTGACAGGTCCTACATGCCTCCGGACATCGCGCAGGCATTCCAACGCAGTGGCACAACTCATGTGCTGGCGATATCCGGGGAGAATATCAGCCTGCTGGTGGGCGCAATCTGGCTGCTCTTCGGAGGCAAGAGAAACAGACGAAGGATGCCCTTCTGGTTGCTTGGCGTGGTGCTGCTCTTCCTCCTGTTCTACACGCTCTTCACAGGCGTCACCGCATCGGTGGTGAGGGCCGCCCTAATGAGCGTTGTCCTGCTGGTAGGCCCCTGGGCGGGACGGCGTTACGATCCTGTAGCTGCTCTAGCCGTCGCTGCGGCGGCTATGACACTCTGGGAGCCCCAGGTGCTGGGCGATGCGGGCTTTCAGCTTAGCTTCGCCGCGATGATGGGCTTGGCTCTGGTATCGCCGCACTTCGAGGCTGCGGCAGAGTGGTTGCGAGTGCCTCGGCTCCTATCGGTCCCAATCTCCGCCGGCCTGGGAGCGCAGGTCGGCACAGTGCCGCTAATACTCCTGCTGACCGGCCAGGTTTCTGTAGTCTCTCCATTTGCCACCCTGACGGCAGACATCGCGCTGTTGCCCTTGATGATCACCGGCATTGCAGCAGGAGTAGTCGGCGCGCTTGCTCCCTTTGCATGGGTGGCTGCTTTGTTGGGCATGGGTGTGTGGCCTTTTGCTGCCTGGATGCTCTGGTGGGTGCAGGCGTGGGCTGCACTGCCCTGGGCTACTATTCAGGTGGGCGATATAAGCGTTGGCTGGGTGGCGCTATACTACCTCTTGTTAGGTAGCATCCTGGCGCTAAGCAAAGTAGGCCCGCCTCCGAGATGGCACGGGCTACGATTGCGTCCACTGGCTTTCTCGGCCCTCGCCCTCTGGGCAGGTCTCGTAGGGGTAATGTTCGTCAGATAGACCAGGACCTGGTGTGCCCATTTTGCCTATGCGAAGAGGCAAAAAAATAGGAAAGAAGTACGCCACAGCCCCTACTTCTCAGAACGGTGTTCTTGTATAATAGGCCCAGGCGTTTGCATACATGCAACCGTCACACGCCTGCTACGCCAAAGGGACCTATTGTGTTTCTCCTCACGCGCGCCCGCCGGATAATATTTACCCTCTTGTTGGGGCTGCTACTGCTGCCGCCAACTCTCGGGCACGCCGGAGGCGCTACTGCCAATACCATCTCTGCATCCGCACCTGTCGCCACGATCCCCGATCCCGACTCGCCTTTTGGTGTGGCTGGGGTTATGCGCTGGCCCGACTGGGGCACATTCAACCAGCCTGCCGATGCCATGTTGCAGACGGGAGGCTCATGGGTGCGAGAGGATTTCGCATGGGGGTTGATCGAGCCTCGCGAAAATAGTTGGAACTGGACGCCGACCGACCGTATAGTACAGACCCTACGCGCCCGCAATCTAAACGTCCTGGGCATCATATCTTACTCCGCGAATTGGGCCACGCCTTCACATGATGACGATAACGCCTCAAGCCCGGTGAGCATGTACCCGCCCGACAGCAGCAAATATTACTGGTTCGTACACGCACTTGTGGAGCACTACAAAGGGAGTGTCCACTATTGGGAGGTGTGGAACGAGCCGGATAATTCTCTCTTTTGGAAGCCGGCGCCCAACGCTCACGAATATGCTGACCTGCTAAAGGCCGCGTACAGAGCGGTCAAGGACGTAGACCCAGGCGCCCAGGTGCTGAGCGGTGGTGTTTCAGGCAACGCGATCCCGTTCCTGGAAGAAGTTGTGCAGAATGGGGCGGGCAACAGTTTCGATATCCTGGCCTTGCACCCGTACGCGGTGCCTCTCAACCTGGACCAGGCGAAGGTTGAGAGCCGCCCTGATGTGCATAAACTGGTTGAGGTGGAACTCAATAAATATCGGGCCTTTTTGCAAAGGCATGCCTGGAAGCGCCCTATATGGGTGACTGAGATCGGCTGGCCCGCTCATAATTGGCAACTGGACGAAAGCGCCCAGGCCGACTATTTAGCCCAGGCATACGCTCAGATGCTTGCAAGTGGCATCCCTGATCGTATCTTCTGGTACAGTTTCAAGGACGCGTCTACCGACGGAGCCGATAGCTGGGGCCTCACAGCCTGGGGAGGTGGACAGACCGACCTGTCGCCAAGACGCCCTGCATTCGCGGCATACGCCACCAGCGCGCGCATGCTTGCGAGCACACACGCCATTGGCCGCACACCTGCGGCGAGCTATACGATCATAGATGGCCTGAAACAAGCAGGTGATTGGACCCGCAGCTTCAACGACCAGGGCGCGTTCCATATCGCGACCGACCAACACCATAGTGGTGCCTCATCAGGGCAGCTAAAGTATGCGTTCGTCGCCCCTAATCAGGCCGTCGACTTCGCACCGCCCAAGCCTATAAGCATCCCTGGGACGCCGACGCGGCTCGGTTTATGGGTGCTGGGCGACGCCTCCGGCGACTATTTGAGCGCCTGGCTCAAGGACCGAGATGGCGAGCTTTTCAAAGTACGCCTCGGAGCTATAACAGGTGCGAGCGATGGCTGGCGCTACTATGAAGCTTCGCTGCAGAGCTACTATTTCGGCTGGGAACATACAGGGGGCAACCCGTCAAACGGCGTTCCTGATTACCCTCTAAAGTTCGCCGGCTTCAGGCTCGAGAACACCCCGGACGAACCGGCGGGCAGTGGCACTATCTATATTGACGATCTGCAAACTACTGACGCGCCGGATGTGAGCGCTATGCGCTTCAGCCGGAACGACGGCCAGGTGGTGGACGTGCTGTGGTCGGCGCAGGCAACACAATTTAGCCTCCCTACCTAATCAGCCCAGGCCCAGGTAACCTCTAGGGATGGAGCCGTGCAGACCATCATGCCAGCGGGTGGGGCCCTTCTCCTCAAGGTGGGTAGCAGCCCTATTTACGTTGTTCACAAGGCAGCAGATACGCAGAGCGTCTCGGCCCCTCCTAACAATGTAGCTGTTGCGCCCAGCCCCGCAACACCCATCAAAGGCTCGCCGCCGGCAAACCCCGACTGCGCGGCGAGTCAAAAGAATGATATTCATATGGCCGGCAGCAGCTACTTCGAGCAGACAGGGCACAATCTCGGCGGGCCGTTCCGGGCCTATTGGGAAACCCACGGCAGCACCGATGTCCTCGGGTATCCGGTCACTGAAGAGTTCACAGCCACCCTCCAGGACGGAAAAGCATACCGCCAGCAGATATTCCAGCGCGCCCGCATGGAGTACCACCCTGAGAACACACCGCCAAACGACGTGCAGCTAGGCTTGCTCGGAGTATGGCTATCACAGGGGCGTAACTTCAGCCGTATGCCTGCGCCTGGCAATACCCTCACCACCTACTTCGCACAGACCGGGCATACGCTGAGTGTGTTCAAAGAGTGGTGGACATCACACGGCAGCGTTGGCGTTTTCGGATTACCACTGTCAGAAGAGATGCAAGAGAAGAACTCCGCCGACGGCAAGGTGTACACAGTTCAATATTTCGAGCGCAATCGCCTGGAGTCTCATCCCGAGTATGCTGGCAGCGACAACAGTGTGCTACTGGGCCTGTTGGGAGCAGAATATCTCTCGGCGCAAGGTTGCGCCAGGTAAGTCATACTTGTTTCTTCTTTATTGCAGATCCCACAGACTTCGCGCGAAAAGAGCACAGTTTTCCAATAACAGACAAACCAAAACCCTTCGGTTTTTGGT
>JALYYZ010000168.1 GCA_030945985.1 Chloroflexota bacterium | reverse complement strand
GGCTCGGAGGGGCCGCATGGGGCCTGATTATCTGCATGGGAGTGTGGCTGCTGGGGGGATACAGGTCTTCGCAGCACGTGGGATTTACATCAGCATACAGGACCTTCGTGTTGGGCCTTGTGATAATCGCGCTGGTAATGCTGGCAGGCAACGGCTTTGCGCCGGCAAGAGCGCAGCTAGAGCCCTCCGGCGTTGGGTCACTGCCATTATGGTTCGTCGCCTGGTCGCTGGTGGCGTTGGCGCTGGGCAATCAGGAAACGCTCAGACGCGAGCTTGGTACCACGAAACCCCGCTTCTGGGGGCCCGTTCTGGCCGCCAGCCTGGGTGGAGTGCTGATAATCGGGGTAATAGGCGGCGGGGCAAGCTTGCAGGGCCTGATGAATGCCATGTCACAGGCGTTGGGCGCGGTCCTATTTGTAATCGCAGGTGCTATGTACATCGTGCTCGATGGCGTAGTATGGCTCGTCTCTTTGATTTTCGACTTCTTCAACTTTCAAGGATTTGGACCCCCTAAACCGCGGAAACCGGCTACTCACGTTCCCGATTATACTGACAAGCTCAGAAAGCAGATGGAGGGACTTACGCCGGGGCAGACATCGCCCGAGTTGCAAACTCTGTTGATGTGGGGGGTCGTTTTGATTGGTATGGCAGTGATTGCCTATGTGGTAAGCCGCACGTTGAGGCGTACACGAGCCGCGAAGACCAGGGTACAGGATGAAGAGAGGGAGAGCTTCGGCTCGTGGGCACTTTTTGCGGGGCAGGTGAAGGGTTGGTTGAAGAAGGTCCTGGCCAGGTTCCGCAAAGTAAAGCCAGGTACAGGGGGGATAGAAGAGGACGAGCTGCGTGCCATGTCCGGGCGACCTGAACTGAGCGGCACGTTGTCGGTGCGACAAATCTATCAGCGATTGCAAAAGCGTGCGGCCCAAATCGGCTATGCCAGAGCGCCGCAACAGACGCCGGTGGAATATCTGCACATACTCTCGGCTGCGTTGCCCCAACTGAAGGAAGAGCTGTCAGATATTACTGCGGCTTACATAGAGGCAAGATATGGGCCGCTACCTGCTTCGGGCCCTGCTGTGCAGCACGCCCTCGCAGCCTGGAAGAAAGTGGAGAGTGAACTCAGAGTGCCAAGCTCTTGAATTATAGAGCGAGGTAGATCTACCTGACCTACCAACCTGACACTACGACGACGCTTCGTGGAAGTTTGTTAGCGCACATGAGCCCCTCAGTTGCAGACTCAGCACCTTATCGGGCTGTTGTTGCTATGTTATACTGCCGTGCTGATAGTTTACACCTTTACGATTTTTAGGCGCCGGAGTATCGGTGAATAAGTGCCTGCAATGGACCACGCTGCACATCAGAAACGTAGATTTATACAAGGAGAAGAGATAGCATGAAGATAGGATTGCAAGTCAATAATTTTACCTGGGATGGAGGGGCCGAGATAATAGGCCCGACATTTGGGGCGATTGGCCGCCGCGCCGAGGAGGCCGGCTTCGATAGCTTCTGGGTGATGGACCACTTCTTCCAGATACAGGGTATTGGGCCTGCTGAGTGGCCGATGCTCGAAGGCTACAGCGCCCTGGCGTTTATCGCAGGGCAAACCTCTAAGATGAAGCTGGGCACCATGGTCACAGGCGTCACCTACCGCAATCCTGGCGTGCTTGTAAAGACGGTGACCACCCTTGATGTTCTCTCGGGCGGTCGGGCCTACCTGGGTATTGGAGCAGCATGGTTCGAGCGCGAACACCAGGGTCTGGGCGTCTCTTTCCCACCGCTCAAGGAAAGGTTCGAGAGGCTTGAGGAGACGTTGCAGATCGCTCACCAGATGTGGTCGGGCGAAGTAGGGCCGTACAACGGCAAGCACTATCAACTAGCCGAGACGCTGAACCAGCCGCCTGCAATCGGCAAGCCGCACCCGCCCATATTGATCGGTGGCACCGGCGAGCAGAAGACCCTCCGCTTTGTTGCAAAATACGGCGACGCTTGTAACCTCTTTGCACGTCTGGGAGACGATGCGCTGCGGCATAAGCTCGATATTCTCAAGGGACATTGCGAAACAGAAGGCAGGCCCTACGAAGAGATCGAGAAGACAAGCCTCGACTTCATGCAGATCAGCAACGACGGCGGCGAGCGGAGCACGACCGTGCAGCAAGCCATTGACCAGTTCGGACACATGGCCGAGCTTGGTTTCGACCACGCGCTCATCAGCATGGGCAACGTCACCGACCCCGATGCGTTCAACGTCTTCCGCGACGAGATCGTGCCCGCCGTACACAAGATGACACCTGCGGGACGCTAGAAAAGAAGCATATGCCTGTAACCCGATGCCGGCGGTTACAGGCATGTGGGTAAAGTACTGTTCCAGCGCCAGCAGGAGACTTTCACTATGGCAGAACTGACCGACGAAATAAGGCAATTCCTGGAGGAGGTACGGTTCGCCGTCGTTGCGACAATAAACGACGACGGCACACCACAACAGACGGTGCTCTGGTACGAACTCCAGGGTGATCGCATCATGGTAAACACGGCCACCGGGCGTGTCAAGGAGAAGAATCTCTCACGCGACCCGCGCATTTCACTGTGCGTTGAAGACGGCTACCGCTATGTGACTATAGGCGGCAGGGCCACACTAAACTATGAGCAAAGGCAAGCACAGGCCGATATTAAAGCGCTTGCAATACGGTATCAAGGCAAGGAAGCGGGCGAGAAAGCGGCGCAAAACGGCTTCAGCAAAGAAGAGCGGGTGAGCATCTACATCTCTATCGATAAAGTAGACGGACGGCTCTAGTACTCCACTAGCTGAATAGTGAGTGTTTTGTTCCCTAAATGCTCACCATGTGAGCATTTAGGGAACTGCTTATACTTTGCTGGTAAGGTACTAGCATACGGTCGATAAGAGCAGATAAGAGGCATATAGCAATATGGCGCAGGGAAATAGAACCTACGGGAATGTAGTGGCGTTGGCCGGTGGAGTGGGTGGAGCAAAGCTGGCGGATGGCTTACAGGCCGTCTTGCCTGCGAGCACGCTCAGCGTGGTGGTCAATACGGCTGACGACTTCCAATTATGGGGCCTCCATATTTCGCCCGACATAGATACGGTAACATATACGCTGGCTGGGTTAGCCAACCCTGAAACCGGCTGGGGAGTGCATGGTGATAGCTGGCAGGGTATGCAGATGCTCGGCAGGTACGGCCACGACGCATGGTTCCGACTGGGCGACATGGATATCGTCACTCACGTCTTGCGTACTCAAGGGCTACGGGAGGGACGCACCCTCAGCGGTGTAACGGCAGAGTTGGCGAAGTCTCTGGGTATAGAGGCAAAGATAATGCCTATGTGCGACGAGCCGGTGATGACGATAATCGAGACTCCTGACGGGCCATTGGAGTTCCAGGAATACTTTGTGCGGCATCGCCATGCAGATGTGGTGAATGGAGTAGCTTTCAGAGGTATAGAAGAGGCCAGGCTGACGAGCCGGGTAAAAGAAGCGCTTGCACACGCAGAGGCTATTATTTTCTGTCCCTCGAACCCGACCGTAAGCATCGGGCCTATACTGGCGGTGCCGGGCATGCTCGATGCGCTAGCAAGGTCGAAAGGACGTAGAGTGGCGATCAGTCCCATCGTAGGCGGCGTGGCGCTGAAGGGGCCGGCAGCAGATATGCTCAAGACGCTTGGATACGAAGTATCGCCCGTAGGAGTGGCTCAGGTCTACAAAGGGATCATAGACGGCATGGTGATTGATAAGGTAGATGAGAGAAGCGCCGCGCCTATAAGAGCTATGGGCATTGCGGTCGAGGTAGCCGATACAATTATGACAACACAAGAGAGCAGAGCAGAATTGGCACATGTCGCATTGCGCCTCTGCGAGAGCCTGAGCGACCGGACGCTGCAGACGTGAAAACCGTGGCGGTAGTGCCGGTCAAAGGGCTTGCCGAGACGAAAGGCCGTCTCGCCGGCGAACTGTACCCCCAGGAGAGGTCCGTGTTGACCCTGGAGACTCTGGCACACGTCCTGGGCGCGATACAAGCTTCGGGCGTGATAGACCATGTAGCGGTAATCACCCCCGACGCAGAAGAACTCGATTTGCCGAGCACAGTGCACATCATCAAGCAGACGCGTAATGGGCTGAACAATCTGCTGGAGCAAGGACGTCAGTGGGCTGAGCAGATGAGGGCGGACGCCCTGCTAATAACGTTCGCCGATCTACCACTATTGACCCCTGGTGACGTAGCCGCTATGGTCGCCATGGGCGAAGAGAGAAACACTGTAGTCCTGGCGCCCGATAGGCACAAACAAGGTACTAATATGTTGCTCACGCACCCTGTACAACTGGCTCAATTCTCCTTTGGAGAGAATAGCTATTCAAGGCACAAGGAGTTGAATAGAGCCCAGGCGGACGCTGTGGAGAGCTACTTTTCGGACGGTACTTCTATCGATATTGATACTCCTGATGACCTCGCGCTGTTGGGTGTGAGGGTCTGGGGACTCGGCGTTGGCTGCTGAGGCCTGGTGATGCAGATTACCATTACCGGCATAACGGGGATAGAAGAAGTTCAGGCGGGCGCCAACTTACCGGACTTGATTATGCAAGGCATTGACAGATCAGGCTTGCAACTAGAGGACGGGGATATAGTGGTCGTCACGCAGAAGATCGTGAGCAAGGCAGAGGGGCGGCTGGTTGACCTGACGAGCGTGGAGCCGAGCCATTTTGCGCAGGAGTATGCCGAGAAGTGGGGCAAGGATGCTCGGCAGATCGAAGTCGTGCTCAGAGAAAGCGTGCGCGTTGTGCGCATGGATCGCGGTATAATCATCAGCGAAACTCGGCATGGCCTTGTGTGCGCAAACGCTGGGGTCGATGCCTCTAATGTGCCTGGTAAAGAGATGGTAGGTTTGCTCCCCGAAGACCCTGACGCCTCGGCACAGCGGATACGAGAAGCGATCAAGGCGCGGACAGGCGCTGAAATACCTGTCATCATCTCCGACTCTTTCGGACGAGCATGGCGCAACGGCATCATCAATGTGGCTGTCGGAGTGGCAGGCATGGAGCCATTGATTGACTACCGGGGGCAATATGATGCGGACGGCTATCTTTTGAACGCCACAATCATCGCAGTGGCTGACGAGATAGCATCGGCTGCGGAGCTTGTAATGGGCAAGTTGGACGCCTGTCCTGTAGCTATTGTGCGAGGCTATCCATACAATAAGGGCGAAGGCAAAGGTCAGGAGCTGATTATGGAGCCTGCCAGAGATATGTTCAGATAGCAACGGAGGGTGCAGACCAGATCATTCTACACAGTCAAAAATCACATAAGGAGTATAGAATATGGGTACCGTTGGATATGCAGCTATGGGTGAGCAGTTCCACCCGTTGGAGATAATAGATTTTTCTAAGGTGGCTGAAGCCAATGGCTTCGGGGCGCTGATGCTCTCAGACCACTTTCACCCCTGGGTGCCCTCGCAGGGTCACAGTCCCTTCGTATGGTCGTTGATGGGCTCTATAGGCGAGGCAACCAAACTACGCTTCGGTACAGGTGTGACACCACCGGGATGGAGGTATCACCCGGCTATACTTGCGCAGGCCGCCGCCACGTTGGAAGCAATGTACCCCGGCCGGTTCTACCTGGGACTTGGAGCCGGAGAGGCCCTCAACGAGCATGTTACGGGACACTATTGGCCGGAGCCCGTTACACGACTGGAGATACTTGCGGAGGCTATTGAGCTGATACGCAAGCTCTTCACCGGAAAAGTTGTAAAGTACAAAGGCACTCACTTCAACCTGGAGAGCGCAAAGCTCTATACGATGCCCGCCCAGCCGCCGCCTATCTATGTGGCAACGTCGGGGCCTGTCAACGCTGAAAGAACAGGGCGCACCTGCGACGGCATCATAACCGTGGGGGCAGCAGACGAGAAAATAAAGATGCTGCTCGAGCGCTTCGAGAAGGGGGCTAGAGAGGCCGGCAAGGACCCCGCGAAGATGCCTCGTATTATTCAGCTACATGTGTCGTGGGCCGGCAGCGACGATGAAGCGATCCAGCAGGCGGTGAAAGAATGGCCCAACGGCGGCATGAACTTCCCCAAGCAGGATATACGCAACCCGGAAGACTTCGAAGCCATGTCGAAGCTGGTGCGGCCCGAGAATTTCAAGGGAAGGGTGCTATCATCGGCCGACCTCGAGGCGCACAGGGAGCATGTCCAACACTATGCCGACCTCGGGTTCAACGAGATCTACGTGCATAACGTGGGCCGCAACCAGAAGGAGTTCATAGAAGCTTACGGGCGCGAAGTTATCCCCCAGATAAAGTGGCAAAGCTAAAGGCATGACCGGCCCGGTAGGAGAGAAAAGAGAGGCACTTAGCGAAGCCCAGATGGCAACTCTGCGGGCCGCGCGAGTGGCCAGGTTTGGGACGGCAGACAAAGAGGGCAGACCGGCGGTGGTGCCGGTCTGCTTTGTTGCATATGCCCAGCGCATATATATTGCTCTCGACAAGAAGCCGAAGAGCGTAGACGCCCGGAAACTGAAGCGTGTACGGAACATCGAAGAGAACCCGCACGTATCGCTACTTGTCGACACTTACAGCGAAAGATGGAGCCGCCTCAGTTATCTGATGCTGAGGGGCAGGGCCAGATTAGAGGATATTGGGAGCACAGAACACGAAAGCGTGATTGCGCTGCTGAGGGAGAAATATCCGCAATATAAAGAGATGGATATCGACGGGCAGCCACTGATATGCATGGACGTAGATTCGGCGTACGATTGGAGGGGAGCGGACACACAGGTAGAGATGCCCACGCGTATGTCAGCCGATTTTGTCGATCTTGCAAAGGGTCGACACGTTGTCAGGCAGTACAAGGATATAGAAGTGCCGCGAGAGCTGGTGGAGGAGACGCTGGAGGCAGCGCGGTGGGCGCCATCGCCTCATGGTATACAGCCCTGGAGATTTGTGGTTATCACGAGGCACGAGTGGAAAGAGAAGCTGGCTGGAGAGATGGCAGTGGACTGGCGGCACAATCTGGAGATGGACGGTGAGAGTGCCGAGATAGTTGAATCGAGGCTGAGGAAGTCACAGGCACGCATCCTGGGCAGCCCGGTGCTTGTAGTACCCTGCCTCTACATGGCTCAGAGCCACGTCTACCCCGACCCCGCCAGGCAGGAAGCCGAGAGGATAATGGCTATACAGAGCCTCGGGGCCGCTATACAGAACATGCTGTTGAGCGCCTATAGCCTGGGATTGGATACCGGCTGGATGTGCGCGCCGCTCTTTTGCCCGGAGGTAGTTCGATCAGCGCTCGACCTGCCTGCGGAGTTAGAGCCTCATGCCCTTATCAATATGG
>JALYYZ010000153.1 GCA_030945985.1 Chloroflexota bacterium | reverse complement strand
GGCGAAGCGGAGTGTCATGTCCGCATGACCGACGGTTGAGCAAGGCCCAATTCATGCAACACTCCTCTTAGGACATAATCAGGAGGATCAACAATGGCAACTTTAACCCAGGAAACTATCGAGTTGGAATCAAACGGCAGCCGCTTGACCGCGCTGGTGGTGCGCCCCGAAGGGGATGAGCCGCTGCCCGGCGTGGTGCAGATCCAGGAGTGGTGGGGCATCGAGCCGCATGTAGTCGACGTGGCCCACCGCCTGGCCGCTGAGGGCTACGTCGTGCTGGTGCCCGACCTTTATCATGGCAAGATCGTCACCGAGCCCGACGAGGCGCAAAAGGCGGTGATGACGCTCGGAGGCAATATAGACCGCGCGGTGCGTGAAATCGAGCTTGGCATCCAGGCGCTCAAGAGCCGTCCTGATGTGCAGCCCAAGCATATCGGTGTCATGGGCTTCTGCGTCGGCGGCATGCTCACCTGGCAGGTAGCTCTGCGCTCGGAGGGCGTAGGCGCTGCGGTGCCCTGGTACGCCGGCGGCTTCGACCCCACGCCCGAGCAGTTGGCGGGCCTGCACGTGCCTGTGCTGGCGATCTTCGGCGGCAAGGACCCCAGCACGCCGAAAGCGACCGTGGAGAAAATAACAGCGGCCCTCAAGGAAAAGCCCGCAAGCAACGCGCTGCTCTACCCCGAAGCTGGGCACGCCTTCCTCAACCCGGCCCACGGCGCGCTCCACGAAGCCTCGGCCAAAGACGCCTGGCCCAAAGCGGTCGCCTTCCTGAAAGATCACCTGCAGTAGCTCTGTTTCCTGGCACATGCGGTCTGCTGTAAATAGTCCGGCGTTCACACAACTACCACCCCTATCCGTTGTACGCTATTATTTCCCATACCACGGGCTGTCCAGTACTGCTCCACAGGCTGAATATTGCCCTCATTATCCCGAGCACGGCAACAGATCTCGCTCGGGCCTGGAGAGGAGGCATCCCAGACGTACGACCAGAGCTGCCAACTGTGGTCATGGGTCGGCTCGCCAACCTCGGCAGGTGCCCAGGTGGCGCCTCCGTCCACACTAACATCGACGCCTGTTATGCAGCCTGCTCCCGACCAGGCTCTGCCCAGTAACGTGACCGTTCCCCTCGGCACGAGACGTGTTCGCGTCAGGAAATCAGGAATGCCCGGGGGGATCATGAGGGAACGAACCCGCATCAACGTGACAGGCTCGCCCGCCTCGTTGCGCGATTGGCTGTACCGGTAGGCAACAGCCTGCTGGTAGCCCTCAAAGTTGTAGGAGATAGCCTCGACTGATCGCAGCCACTTGACGTGCGCCATGCCGTACCAACCTGGTACAACCAGGCGCACAGGGTAGCCATGCTGTGGTTCAATAGGAGCGCCGTTCATCGCCCAGGCCAGCAGAACGTCATCGTGCAGGGCCGTCTGGAGTGGCAAGCTGCGCTGGTACACCTGCTCCACCCCACCTTCGATCCCACGATCCATTCCCGTGAAGAGGATCTCCCGAACAGTATCACTGCCGGCGATCCCGGCCTCTTCTAAGAGGAGCCTCAGCGGCGTACCGGTCCACTCAGCAGTTCCGATCGCCCCGGTCAGCCACGGTTGGCTGATGGGACGGGGTCGCAGCAGGGCACGCCCGTCACCTGCGCATTCCAGGGTCACCCGCAGGGTTCGCACAGGCCGCTCTTTAAGCTCATCGAGCGAGAACGAGAGGGTCTTGCCTACCTCTCCATGAAGATCGAGTCGCCATGAAGCCGTATCGACAGAGGGAATATCGTAGTGGATAAGGGTATAGTGCATGCCTGTAGGCGTGACATCGTACCGGAGTGCCTCCAGTGGCATAGCCTTGTTCCGCAAGGCCAGATGCAGTTCTTCCTCGTGCAGTTGCCTGCCTGCCTCAATACCACTCCCATCACCGACGATGGGGATAGCAGGAATGGAAGGTCCGTGTAGGTCAGGTGTTGTCACCTCGTCCCTCCTTTGGTCTCAGCGTCGAGAGACCTGTCTCAACCCTGAGCGGCAATTGCAAAGGGCTCTGCTGGGTGAGGCACTTGCCACCCGGCCAAGGACAAGCGCCTCTCGCGTCCATGAGTGCCTTCTAAGAGCCCTCGGCGACCTCGTAGATCTCGTCGGCGATCAGTCCCGTGCGCCCCTCGGCGCACAGGCGTATGATTCTACTCTGCCTGCGTCGCCGTAACCCAAACGATTTTGCTCAAATATTACAACATCTTGCAAACAAGCGCAACCATGTTGAAAATAAGGGATGCGCGTCGTAGTTTCGCAAGCAAGCACAAATGGGCTTACTTCAGAAAAGTGAACACGAGAAAGACTCTGGTCCACAATATGGAGGAAGCACTAAATGATGCCTAAGAAGTCACAGACAACCTACTCAGCCGAGATGCCAGAGATGCCGCCGAAGAAAGTATACACCCGCGAGTTCAAGCTTGAAACATTGCGGTTGCTGAAGAGCAGTGGCAAGACCAAAGCTGACATGGAGCGGGAGATGGGTTTGTACCCTGGACAGATCCGGCTGTGGGAAAGGGCATTTAATAGGGAAGGGGGACATGTGCAACGTCTGGAGCAGGCCTTTCCAGGCACCGGCCACCAAAGCGATGCAGAAGCCGAGCTGCATAAGCTGCGGCGAGAGAACGAAATCCTCAGGCAAGAGAGGGACATACTAAAAAAAGCAGTAGCCATCTTCTCCAAGACGCAAGACCCAAACTGAAGTTCGCCTTCATCCACAGGTACCATGCTCAATATGAGATCAAGATCATGTGTCGGGTGCTGTGTGTATCAAGAGGGGGATACTACACGTGGGTCAAGCGTCAAGAAGCACCGCCCTCAAGGAGAGAGATGGCTAATCAAGAGCTGACGGCGGCAATACAAACCACCTTTAAGAGGAGCCGGAGCACGTATGGAGCACCACGTATATATGCTGAACTGAAGAGCACAGGCACAGAGTGCAGCCTCAATCGTGAAGCTCGCCTGATGCGCAAGGCTGGAATACAAGCTAGAACAAGGAGGAAGTACAAGGTAACCACCACCAACTCTCGCCACAGTTACCCAGTCGCACCAAACACGCTCAACCGCCAGTTCTGGGCAGGGGGACCTAACGAGAAATGGGTGGGAGATATCACGTATGTGGCGACGAAGGAGGGGTGGCTCTACCTAACGGCAGTGTTGGACATCTACTCACGCAAGGTGGTGGGTTGGGCAATGGACAAGCAGATGGAGCAGGAACTGGTTGCTTCTGCTTTGCAGATGGCCACTGCTCACCGGCGGCCAGGAGATGGACTACTGCACCACACAGACAGGGGAAGTCAGTATGCAGCTCATGATTATCAGCAGTTGCTCAGCACCAACAACATGGCGGTGAGCATGAGTAGGAAGGGAGATTGTTGGGATAACGCTGTAATAGAGAGTTTTTGGTCTACCTTGAAGGCTGAATGCGCGACTGGCATCTACAACTCACGAGCTGAAGCTCGCCAGTCTATCTTTGAATACGTAGAGGTGTGGTATAATCGCCAAAGACGCCATTCAGCGCTTGGGTACGCCAGCCCTGAAGCCTTCGAAGCAGCTCATTATCTAAACGTCGCCGAGTCATCGCTATCGGTAAGCCCAAACTATAGGATCGGCATGATATCTGCTGTCATTATGTTATGCTATACTTCACCGTCGAACACATATATTCATTGTTAAGAAAGGTTGAAATAGATGTTAACCAACGAGTTGCTGGTCGAACTACATAAGCTTGATCGTGCCGACAAGTTGCGCGCCATGCAGTTTCTGGTTGGTGAATTGACAAGTGAAGAAGACCCAACGACAACACCAACAGCATTATATGAAGTCTGGTCGCCCTATGATGCCGCAGGCGCTGCGGAAAGCTTACTGAAGATGCTGGAGGAGAACAAGCAGTCGCATGCCGGCTGATGCCCAGCGCTTCCGCTTCGTGGCGGGCACGAATGCTCGTGGCGAGAGCACATTACGGCCGCAAATACCGCTGACGTTAATCCACCGCAGTAGATCTACTGCGGTCACTGGCTTGTTGGACAGCGGCGCAGATGTTAATGTGATGCCATACAGCGTCGGCTTAGTTGGTAAGACACGACGTAGTGGATTATACTCAACAGGCAGATGAGGTATTGAAGAACGGGAACAGTCGGAAGAGCAAGCACATCTGGGGCGACTAGGGGCGAGCAATAATGTCACTACACTCTAAAACATCCGAACTGCGGTCCGAACTGCGTATTGTAGCTGCAGACGATGATACGGTCCTCGACCTTGACCCTATGCAGGGGCTGTGGACGACGGAGCAATACCTGCGGCTGACAGACGGTAGCCGCCGCATGCTTGAATTCAGCGGAGGCTCAATCGAGGTGCTGCCCATGCCCACGGACAAACATCAGGTTATCTCACGTTTTATCTTCCTCATGATGTTCCCACTGGTGCAGAGCCTCGGGGGTACTCTACTCTACGCCCCCATACGTCTGCGCATTCAGGAAGGGAAGTTTCGCGAGCCTGATCTTTTGCTTCTCCTTGACGCTCATGATCCGCGCCGGCGGAATGCTTACTGGCTGGGCGCTGATCTCGTGATGGAGATCGTCAGCCCTGACGACCCGGAGCGCGACACACGCGCCAAGCGACTCGAATATGCAGAAGCCGGCATCCCGGAGTACTGGATAGTCGATCCCGAAGAGGAGACAGTGACCGTTCTCAGCCTCCAAACGTCGCAAGCGGCCATACGTGGATCGGGCCGGTACGCTGAAGAGGGGATCTACCGTCGTGGCGACACGGCCACCTCCATCTTACTCCCTGCCTTCCGGGTGCCGGTAAGCGATATCTTCGACGCAAGCTAATGCCGCGTATGTGTGCGCCGGCAGGTAGCTGCTTCTAGGCCAAATGCCAGCCACATGTATGTTATCATTGCCATTATCAATGCTATCGCAGGCACTATCAATCCGGTTTGTGACCAGGGCGTGTTTGCAAACAGCTCGCTGTGGGTATAGACCGCCCTGTGACTAAAGTCACGGGCTACACTTGGGAAGTCCCTACGGGACTCATCCGTCTCTTCGGGTCTCCGAAGGAGACTTCCCAATGTGTAGCCCGTGACTTTAGTCACAGGGCGCTGTTTGCAAACACGCCCTAGTACCTTACCAACTAAGTTGTGATTGTTTTGTTTCATTCCAGCCATCTTACATAGTGAGAAAGAATAAAACTATCAGTACTTTCCTAGCAAGATACGAGGATAGGACATCATGGTCACAACTATAACGGCAGTTTATGATGAGGGTGTTTTCAGGCCCGATACTCCGCTCGATCTGGAGCCCAATGGCCGCTACAGGCTGACGATTGAGCCGGTTGAAGGAGAAACGAGTCTGGGAGTAGCTGACGCGTGGGACGTTTTAGCGTCGCTTGCCGGCACCGTTCAGGCTCCATCTGATTGGTCATCTGAGCACAACCATTATCTCTATGGCACACCCAAGCGTAGAGATTAGGCGCAGGCCGATTTCCAGTGAAAAAGCCCTTCCGTCTTAGCTTCTTCTGGATAATTGTTCTGTTATGGGCATTGCTGGTAGTGGCTATCACGCCTCCTATTACCGATGTCTGGAACAGGTATGGTCCAAATGCGCATTGGGACAATGGACCGGCTTTGCTGTTCACAGTCGGCTTTGTGGTACTCTACTGCCTCAGATATGTTCTGAAGGGTATATGGGACTGGTTGGGACGCGACGGAACCGAGAACAGACAAGAATAGTCCTGTGTGCTGTCCTGTCTGCGTGATGTGCCGTAGATTTATGGTGGTTGAAGAGCAGAAGACACACTCTTTCCAGGAAGCGCCAAACGGCAAGCCGGCGCGTTTCTAGCCGGCTGCTTATCTTCCGTTGCACGATAGCCCAAATGCGCCGCTGCCGGTGAACAGGCAGACGTATGCTCGTAAGGCCGTTCGCGCCCATGTGCCACATCCCGATCAAGCCGGTCTGGTACAAGAATTGCTCGTGTAGCCGTGCGGCATCATCAATAGCGAGTTCACACCGGCCAGGCGGGCTCTATACTCTGTATACTCCTACCGCTCTGTCTCTCATAAGTGAACTTCGATTTTACGGGCACCTGGAGGGTTGGGGTCCGGCAAAGTTCCACATAGGCTAGATGATGCAATGTAAAATGCCGGCTAGGCAACGAAGGGAGGGATCACAAGGCAGGGCAAGGGAGCCTTGCGTAAATAGATCGTAGCACGGGTCTGCGCATCAGCAGGCCGCTTTATAAACGCACTTTGCCCGTGGGGGAGGAGTGGGAACCAATCGGGAGATACAATCAATGAGCAAAGCAAAAGGATTGCAGTTAGCAGCGGCGGCGGCGATGGTCACCGGACTCTTCGCTTTCGGAGCGCACCCAGGTAGTGTGAGCGCTTCCAGCCACCGAGAAGCGCCTAATATTATTCAGGACCCGACGGCCGACAATACGGACGTCTACGCCTTCGTGAGCCCTGACAAAGCCGACACTGTGACGTTCGTCGCCAACTTTATACCGTTTGAGCACCCTGGCAACGGCCCCAACTTCTATCGCTTCGATGATGGTGTGCAATACAACATCAACATCGACAACGTGGGAGACGCCCAGGCGCATATTACATACCAGTTCCGGTTTAACACTCAGTACACCAAGCCCGACATCTCGGACTACAATGACGGCCCTATCGAGAGCATCGACTCGCCGAACCTTAATGTAAAGCAGCGCTACACCGTCACGCGCATCGAGAATGGCAAGTCGACGGTCGTCGGCCAGGACATGCTCACCCCGCCTGTGAACGTGGGCGTAAAATCGACCCCCAATTACGAGGCGCTATCGAACGCCGGCATCCACGACCTGAGCGATGGCAGCAAGGTCTTCGCAGGCCAGGCTGACGACTCGTTCTTCCTCGACTTCAGCATATTCGACCTGCTGACCGTGCGCAAGCTGCCCGGCAACACGGGCGGTGGCATCGACAGCATAAGGGGCTATAACGTTCACACGCTCGCCCTACAGGTTCCTATGACCAAGCTGACCTCGAACGGCGCTAAGCCCGCCTCGATGACAGACGCAAACGCTATAATCGGCGTTTGGTCGACCACCGCTCGCCAGACAACCCGTGTGTTGCAGGCCGGCGGCAAGCCCGCACAGGGTAGCGGCGACTTCGTGCAGATAAGCCGACTGGGCAACCCGCTCGTCAACGAAGCGGTTGTTCCCTCAGGCATGAAAG
>JALYYZ010000151.1 GCA_030945985.1 Chloroflexota bacterium | reverse complement strand
GTCTGAGGCGAGATGCCAGGCCGTCATCTTCGCCGTTGTCAGGTTCGATTACCTCCGTCAGGTCAGCTTTTGCCGACTCTGCAACAGAGACATCTAAGCCAGGGCCTTCATCAGGTTGTAGATCCTGCGCCTGTGTCACACTGTTTATTAACTGCCCCCTGCTCGTGGGTTGTGTAAGGCTCTGTGCCCTTTGCTTCGCGACCAGAAGGGGCTCCAAACCCGTTATAGCTCGGGCGTCTGTATTTGCTCTAGGCAGAGATCGTGTTCGCAAGACGATCCTACTGCTCACCCACCGCAGCATGCCGGCCAGTTCAGCCCACGAGAGCGCCAGCCTTCTGACCCCGATATCTAACGGTAGCAACAGTATACCCAGCAACAGCAACAAAGGCCAAAGCGCGATGGAGGATGATGCAAGAGGTAGGTCATGCCTGAACGGTAGCTTTGTGTCGCTTGTTAGGAGCACCTTGCCCCCATTCTCCTGTGCCAGCGTATCGAGTAGCGCTTTACCGTTGCTCTCTTTTTGGCTGGCGTACTCGGGTGAGTAGGGCACAGTTAGCCCGATTGTGTGGGTAAGATCGCCGATCTGCGTGCTGGTCGCGCTCACTTGCAACAGATACGTGCCTTCCTTCTGTATAGGCAGGCTCCCTTCATAGCGTCCTGCCGCGCTCTGCCTCAACTCAACAGTCGAGGTTATCTGCCCTGGGCCGATCATGATGACTCGTGGTGAGAGGCCGTTGAGGAAAGAGCCGTCGGCCGATTGAGCATCCACGGTTACGTGGGCCGCGCCTCCGCCTTCAGCAAGTTCCACACGAGGCTGTAAGGTCGCGCCACCCTCGGTCCCGGTGCTCCAACGGACAACCTGCGACCAGAACCGGCTGAAGTTGTTCCAACCGATCCAGTCCCTGGCCCACTGCCCTTTAGCGTCGGAGGTCCAGGCTACAACCCGACCCAGGCCATACTGCCACTCTGCAAGCAGAGGGTCGCCCGCGCCGGACACGACAGAAACCTGGCCGCCGGCCTTTTCAGATGTGCCCACGTACCCCTGCAATATAGGCAAAGTGCCTAGCCCGTCTACCATTGGAGACAGCGCGGCTCTTTGCGGTGTGAAAGGGTGCTCGATCAGGTAAGAGCGCGAAGCAAGGTGGCTCTCGTGGGCGAATATCTGTGGGAGAGAGTCGCCCTGTTCGCTGTAGTAGGAGCGCCCGCCTCCCGACTTCGCCAAACCATCGAGGAAAACCTTATCAGCGTCGGCTCCTATGGCTACTGTGGAGAGGGTGATGTTGTTGCTCTGCATCTCCTTGAGGAGCCCTGCATAGTCCCCTCCCTCCGACTGGCCGTCTGTAAGCAAGACGATATGCCTGGAGCGCGCTTTGCTTGCTGTGAGCGCATATACTGCCGGTGCCAGGCCGGCGTAAATGTTGGTGCCACCACCGGAGGTGACGCCCCTGATACGACCGCTCAAGGCATCGGGACTACCCATAGGCTGGAAGGGTACGGCCCAGTTGGCCTCACTATCGAAAGTTACTACCCCGACGTAGTCGCGCTCGCTCAGTTGCGCAACAGCGCTATATGCAGCCTCTTTGGCTAGCTCTATCTTTTTGACTCCGGACCCGTTGACGGTATGCGACTCATCCATGCTGCCCGAGCGATCTATCACCAGCACCATACCGACGCTCGGTATCTCCAATTTGGAAGGTAGGTTCAGGCTGACCGGCAGCATAGCCTCGAGCGGCGTGCGGAAATATCCACCGGCGGCATAGCTCTCGTCACCGCCCACTACCACGAGCCCTTTGCCCAGGTCCCTTACGGTAGCGGAGAGATCTACCATCGCCTCTTGTGAAAGGGAGGATGCGGGAACATTCACCATGACGATAGCATCGTATGAGGCAAGACTTTGCAGGTCAGTAGTCATCGCCGAGGCGGGTACGACGTTCGTATCGGAGGAAGGAGAGAGCGCCGTCACCAGGCTGCCTGCCTCGCCGGGATGTCCCTCCACTACAAGCAGGCGCGATTTGCCAAGTACCATAGAGTAGGCACTGTAGTGATTGTTCTCTGGGCGCGTATCGGTTCCCGGCGGTGGCAACACCTGCGCAGAGTAGTTGTGGAAGCCACGAGATGAGGCATGGATATTTTGCACAAAGGTATTGCTCCCTCGCGTAAGGCTCACCGTCCCGCTGCTCAGCATGGCACCATCGGCCAGCAACAGTAAGGTAGCGGTGGTATCGGTACTGCTCGAAACCTCGATGCTGAGCGAGACTTCCTCGCCTTGCCGCACGGTTGCGGGCGCATGCAAGGCGTCGACTGACACCTCCGGCCCACTCGCTACAGGTAGCGGCACAACGTCTAGCGGCACCCCGTTTGCCCAGGCCAGACGCGCAGCCTGGGCAGCGCTGCCCATGTTTTCCAGGCCGTCTGACAAGAGCACAAGCCTTCGAGCCGTACCTGTGGGGGCAATACCAAGCGCGAGCCTTATGGCTGCGTCGATGTTGCTGTATGAAGTCTGAGGAGTGCTGGAGAGGTCCGGCAAGGCGGTGCTTTGCTCCACTGAACGCTCCACGAGCGCGTCTCGTCCGAACATCACGACCCCAGCCTGATCGTTAGCGCCCGCCTGCCCGAGAGCGTCCCGCAGGTAGGCTGCCTCTGCTGCTTTACCTGCTTCGTTTATACTGTCGGACCGGTCAAGTAAAAAGACAACTGAGAGACTGTTGTTAGCTCTGGTCACGCTAACCTCGGAGAAAGCCAGGACTAACAACGTTATAAGCGCCAGGCGCACAAAGAGGCTCAACATACGCCGAGTCCGCAGCGCCAGGGGAATACCGGCGAGTGTCTGGTATATCGCAAGTCCACCCAGCAAAGGCAGCAACAGCAGCGCTTCCGGCCTGGCAAACGTGACCCCTGTGATCGGCTCCATGTCTAATTATAGCAGTTGGCGGTTATGCAGCAGAAAAGAATGGTAACCGGCAGCTATTATTAGTTGTAAAAGAGCGTATCCCTTATGATGAGCTATGCAAACGGTTCCACCTTCACTTCCCAATAGACGCGTGTGCCGGTATAATAGCCGCGCAGACCTTCTACAATATTGAGGTGAATTCTTAAGATGCGCGATCTAGCCAAGACATTGCCTCGCGTCATAGCGTGGGCGTTGATACTGGGTATAATAGTGAGCCTGTTGGCAGACTGGGGCAGATGGGACCACTTTCCTTTGAATGCCTTGTGGCGCGTGCTTATAACAGGCGCGGGAGGGATGGGTGGCGTTATCCTGGACTATTTTGCGGGCAACTACGTTGGCATGGGCACGAGGATAATAGAGAGCACAGGAGCCTTCCGGTTTAGCTCCGACTCGCAGACCAAAATACGCAACGGTTTCATCTTCGTAGGCGCGCTGGTAGGGGCTATAGTGGCTTTCATCTTCATCAGGTAGGGTTTGTACGTATGTAAATAGAGGGGCCCTCTTATTTCACCAATTCCAGTACTTCCCTCAGATCGTGCATGTCGGTGCCGAAGCCTGAGAACCCCACGCCGATGCGTAGGCACTGACCACGGTAAATGTCCCATGGATCATCATCCAACAAGATAAGGTCGCGCCCTTCAAGCGCGTATCCATCGAGTCGGGCCATCTCGATCATCTTGCCCAGCATCTTGTCTTTGCCTGTATGCCATTCAGCTACAATGTAGTTGAACAGGTCCAGCACGCCAAAAGCCTCAAGGATGCGTCGCACATTACCTTCGTGATTGTAGCTGACCAGGCCCGTCAACACGCCATTCGCACGCAAAGCCTCAAGCACTTCCCGCGCTTCCGGGCGGAGTGCGAAGAGCGGCCCATCCTCGCGCCTCACCACAGGAGGCTCCTGAACCGTGCGACTGTAGCTATAGTTGGGGTGGCCTACATCGTCGGTGGGGGTGCGGTCAGAGAGATTGACCCCGCTCATGGGCTGCCAAAGTGTATCATCTCCATCAAAAGCAACAAGTTTCATAGCGTTCCAAAGTGTATAAAAATGGTGGCACACGGCCTCCAAAAAGGAGCCTGGAGCCACCTGATTGTCTGATCTTTATCTGCAATTGCAAGTTGAGCCGCGCACGAGGCGCTTCTCACACCTTGTCTCTGCCCACTTATAAAAGCTATTTATCTGTAACGGAAAGTGATACGGCCCTTGGTCAAGTCATAGGGAGACAACTCCACCATGACGCGGTCACCAGGGACTATCCTGATATAATTTGTGCGCATTTTACCCGAGATGTGGCCGAGCACTTTGTGCCCATTCTCCAATTCTACGTTAAAGATAGCATTAGGCAAGGCGTCGAGTACCGTACCATCCATGGTAATAACATCGTCACGCGTGCGGCGTGGCGTAGCAGGCGCGGCAGTCGTTGTGACCGGCTTGTTCTGCTTCTTCGGGTATGACGGTTTTGATCTTTTCGTTGGCAAGCGGTTCTCCTCAAAAGTAACTACAAGTTTGGTTATAAAATAGCCGGAGACGATGCTCCGGCCAACCTTGCGATCCACATCTCCCGCTATTCAGGGCACTAGTGTGATGTTCATCAAAGCGATTAGTCAGCAGGTACAAAGAGCATGCTCCCATGTCTCACACAGAGCGCGAAACTATAATGCTACACATGGATTATACACCGCATATGCACGAAATGCAATACTTCTTTCCAAAGACAACAAATCAAAGCACAGAGTGTTTTGATTTGTTGTCTTTGAAAAGCTGAAAGGTTCATGAAGCTACACTAGAAAGCCTGCACCTATAACGGCGTCTGCCTGCTCAGTTTCCGACCCGTCCAGTCTCGCCTATAGTATGCTCCTATTAGCTCACCAGCTAAAGATTGACTGTTTTGTTTCATTATTTCTCACCATGTGAGAAATAATGAAACTATCAATACTTTGCTGGTAGGGTACTAGAATATGCTCCTGGTAAGACCGCCATCGACACTGATAGTTGTGCCCGTGACGTATGACGATTTGTCTGCGGCCAGGAAGACCACCATGTTTGCCACTTCCTGTGGCGTACCATAGCGTCCGAGGGGTATCTGGCCCACGTTCAGATTGTGCGCTTCCGCGACACTGATGCCTTCTTTCGCGGCCCTCGCCTCGTCAAGCTGCTTTGTGCGAGCAGTGCTGACTCGTCCGGGCGCGATGTTGTTTACTGTGATGCCGTAAGGAGCGAGCTCCCATGATAGGGTCTTTGCCATGCCAACAACAGCGGCCCTGATGCTGTTCGACAGTATCAGTCCCTCTATCGGCTGCTTCACAGATGTTGAGGTGAGATTGATTATGCGCCCGCGCCCGCTTTTCTGCATATGGGGTAGTGTCTCGCGGATCAGTCTGACCGTGCTCATCAGGTTCAGATCGAAAGCGTGCTGCCACTCATCGTCACTCTGCTCCACGAACTCTCCCGGCGGCGGCCCTCCCGCGTTATTCACCAGTATATCTATGACCCCGAAGCGTTCAGCAGTCTTGGCTACCAGTCGTTTGATGTCGGCCTCCCGACTCAAGTCTGCCACTATGGAAAGTACCTCTCCACCGCCCATGCCTCGTACTTCGCTGGCAGCTACCTCCAGTTCATCCTCGTGCCGGGCGCACATAGCGACCTTCGCTCCCTCCAGCCCCAGAGCAATTGCGATAGCTTTGCCTATACCCTGGCTAGATGCCGTCACGAGCGCCACAGTGCCCTTTATCCCCATCTCCATGTAAGTATCCCTCTCCTGCCAGTATATTGTTACAGGGCAACTATATCATATTTGGTCTAGTTGCCGGTGATGGGCTGCGTACACAACGTGGCTATATGGCAAGGGATGCGCTCTGTCGCCGTTTGTTAGAGCAGTGTACTTGGTTGCGCGCCCCCGGTCCGCAATTGCGGACATAATGTCCGGAATTTTCAGTCCCTGGAGCTTTATTGCTATGTCCGAACGTAACGTGAAGTCACGCTCGAACCTTGCAAGTGTATTTTGTTGCTCGCAATAAGCCGCGTAAGCAAACGTCTCGCCTGTCTGTCGGTCACGTTCAATAGATCGACCACCTGTCGGCGGGTAATGTGACCATATTGCTCTATGTACCTCACTACCATCTCCTCTCGCTCAGCCATATTAGGTTGTAGCATCCTAGGAAGCTGACCGATCCTATGGTGAAGTTGGGTATTAAGGTAATAGAATTGCTCTTGCCTCTCCTGGCGCTCTTCAATGAAGCTCTGCCCTGATAGTCGGTCCAGCGCTGCCTGGGCGTATAGTGGGCCACGCTGAGTCAGCCTACCCGCGCTATCGAGGCTTATTCTGCGCTCCCTGCGCAAGTAGTTCAGGATGAGCAACTCGTCCATATCCAATGCTCTCCCGGCGGCATCTTCATCATAGACGAAGGCAGCGAATGCTAGGTTGGCGTCACTCAGCAACGTGAGCCTGATGGCTTCACGGTCACTCCGGCTATAGTCGGGGAGCGAGCGCCCATAGCGTAGCTGCCCCATATATATCTTGTCGATGCCGCGCCCAGTGGTCTCCACCAGGTTGATCCGCCTGAATGCTTCAGCCAGACGAGGGTTACGTGGTTTAGGCTCATGCACAAGCAGGTTATCGAGCGTTATGCCTTCAAGAAAACCGCCAGGATTCGTAATCTGAAGATACCCAGGATGGATCTGAATATGAACCATCTCCGCCCGTATCGCTTACCAGATCCGTCGTCTAAGGCTCCACCACAGTACCGTTATATCAACGCAGAGCATGAGGTCGTAGGCTGCGGCGGCAAGAGGCGCGGCAGGAGCTCCGTGGAAGAGCGGCAACAGGGGACCGCTTGCTGCGAGCCAGATAATCAGCGCGATGGCGGCCAGGTCTATAAGCTGGGCTCTACGAACAGCTTTGGGGTTGCGAGCGGCTATCTGCTTGCCTCGCAGCATGAACGAGATGGAGTGCAGTATAGGCATGGGGATCAGCCAGCGGGTAACGTCCACAGCCATAGCTGCTGTTTGCGGTGGCGCCTGTATGATATTCGCGAATAGCCAGCCTATAAAAGGCGTCAACGAGGCTAACGCCATGAGAGCAGCCAGGCCAAGACCCAGTATCACCAGCAGTCGTGAGCCGCGCTGGCGGGTCTCTCGGTTGTGGCTGCTGTTCCAGGCTATCGAAGCCTGGGTCATGCTCAACGTTGGGCCGAATACCAGGAAAGCCATACTCCATGCGGTCTGGTAGCTCGCCACGGCCACCGTACCGGCGGCTTCGGCACCTGCATGTATTGTTGTGGTGGCCCATGCAATGGCCGCCGCAGCGATACCGGCTCGCAGCGTGGGCTGCACCAGGGTGCTCATTATCGATGTGCCGCTGAGGGGAAGAACAAAGCGCCATATATCACCGTACGTAGGCGCTATACCGGGCGTGCTCGCAGGGATTGTCTTCAAGATGCGTGCGGTCCAACCCTGCACAGCCGCAGACTCAGCTGTCACGCTGAGGAGCATGGAGAGCACGCCAATAGCAGCAGGCTCTATATGCACTATATTCGTGCTGAGCCAGGCGAAAAAGAGCAGCGATAGCAGTAGAGAGGCCAGTCGCACGATGCCGCCGGCGCCCACCGGCTTCGGATGCCCATGCTTGATAAGCGCGCCCTGGCAGAGGCGCCTCCAGCCTATCGGGATGGGCCAGAGCAGGAAGGCCCACACAGCGGGCCTCGCCGCCTCTGCTACATCGGGTGACTGCTTCATCAAGCCTCGTACAATAATGTCGTACAGCGGAGAGAATGCGATAGCGGAAGCCACAACCAGCAGTGCTGCCGACATAACCGCGTAGAAGCGTTGGAGCATCCTGAATACATGGAGGTCGGTTGAAAGAGCCGTGGAGGCGTCTATCATCGAGATGTGCGACGCCTCATAGACGAGCGCCAGGGAGAAGGCCACGCTGAGCGCTGCTACCGAGGTGTTGGGATTGGGGAACCTGTTGAGCACACCTGTGACCACCGGCAGGTCGAGGGTCATCATCAGACCACTAAAGCCGAGGGGTAGATAAAAGAGAAGCAACGAGCGGTAGGAGATGCCCGTTGCCTGCAAAGATCGCGCAATCGCGATTTGAGGTGGGCCTTGTGGTACAGCGGCAGGAGCCAGGTCGGCTTCCGTGGCCTGGGGAATGGTGGTCATAGAGGGATTATACAATATGACAAGCATGAAAACGTTAGCGGTAGAGCTTCTGATAAGTGCATTATAAAGAGCCTGCCCTACTGCGCCTCATCTAAATGAACGATGTGCTGTGTGGTTGAGGGTAGATCACCCAGGGCGTGGCAGAGGAAAGAGGGCACCAAAGGGATGTTAGATAGGTCGGCGATGGGGTGCCATTTGAACGTTAGCTTTATGCCTTCTTCGTCACCCTCCCACGGCTCGACCCTGCTCAGGAGTGGTGAGTCTTGTGGGAAGCTCATCAAGAAATAAAGACCAAGTTCGTGGTAGCTATTGCCATTAAAGTCGAAGAAGTTCTCGACCATCCAGAGCATCCGCTCGACGTTTACCTCTGTGCCAAGCTCTTCCTGCATCTCGCGTTTCAGGCCCACAGTGGAAGGCTCCATCAGTTCTGCCCTTCCACCCGGCAGGCTCCAGAAAGGCTCAAAGTCGGCCTTATGGATCAGGACATGCTGGTCGTGGATTGCTACTCCGACCAGGCGCAACATGAACCTCCTTTTGCCTGCCTCCAGCACTATCATGGTTCTCTCTGTACTCAACGTCACCCTCGCCTTACGCTATAGCTCGTAAGCTATCAAACAAGTAGTACACGCGCTGCCTTTTGCTTGACACGGCTCGCTGGTTCAATTATACAGGCGGGGGCGGTTGAAGTGACATCTTGGGAAAGATAGTCCCTTTTCAGTAGCGAACAACTCAAAGCCCTCCGAGTTTTGAGTTGTTCGCTACCCTTTCTAAGCTTAATGAGTGCTCCAAGCCGCACTGGAGATGGTGTGTGGGTGGTCTTTCGCTGTTAGCTCTATGGATATTGCGCTAAAACTATACAAGAAGGAGTTTGAGTACTCTTATACCTTTGGGGTCTTTCCGACTCTTGAGCTGCTACGTGCCAGGCCGTCTGCTCTCTTGCGTGTGCTGGCAAGCTCTCTCGGCGACCGCAATAAAGGTGTAGGAGAAATAGAGGAGCTATGTGCCAGGCGGCGTATCCCCTTCGAGATAAACGATAAGGCTGTCGAAAGACTGGCTCCTAAAGAGAACGCCTACACGGTAGGCATCTTTGGCAAATATAGCTGCGAGCTATCACCCACCGATAATCACGTTGTGCTGGTGAACCCCTCTGATATGGGCAACCTGGGCACTATAGCGCGCTCTATGGTTGGTTTCTCGATTTGTGACCTGGGAGTGGTGAGACCTGCGGCTGACATATTTGACCCTCGTGTGGTGCGGGCATCTATGGGCGGCATCTTCCGTCTGCGTTTCCGCTATTTTGACACTTTTCGGCAATACAGCGATGCATTTAACTATAATCTCTACCCTTTTATGACCGGCGGCAATGCAACATTAGGCGCGGTGAACTTTGTGGCTCCCTTCTCGCTGCTATTCGGCAACGAGTCAGCCGGGCTTGGCGAGGAGTTCAAGAATATGGGCACAGGGGTATCTATAAAGCATAGCAAAGATATCGACTCGCTGAGCCTGCCGATGGCCGTTGTTGTAGCCCTCTATGAAGTGAGCAGGACAAAGAGCAGCGCATGAGCAGATATTCCGTGCTGGCATATGAAAGCACCCAAACCCGCAGGGTTTGGGTGCTTTGTTCTTCCCTCATGAGTGCAAGATTACTACGAGATCACTTGAAGAGACACTAAGAACGCCTAACAAAACCGGGATAATTTGGTAAAGTAAAGAATGGCAAAGACCCTAATAGCCGAGGAGTTGTGGGAGATAATAGAGCCGCTCTTACCTCCAGAACGACCTAAGCCCAAAGGTGGAAGACCTCGCATCCCAGACCGAGCGGCACTTACTGGTATTATATTCGTGCTCAAATCAGGTTTACAGTGGGAGATGCTGCCCCAGGAGATGGGCTGCGGCTCCGGTATGACCTGCTGGAGACGCATGAGAGATTGGCAGAAAGCAGGTGTTTGGAAGAAGCTGCACAAGCTGCTGCTGGACAATCTCAACGAAGGGGGAGAGATAGGCTGGTCGAGAGCCTCGGTGGACTCACAAACAGTGAGTGCCAGAGGTGTAAAAAAGGGGGCCAAGGAAACGAGGGAACAGGGCCGAACCCGACGGATAAGGGAAAACCAGGCACGAAGCGGCATCTTGTGGTCGAACGAGGCGGAATACCCCTGGCTATAAAGGCAACAGGAGCTAACGTAGCGGACACCAAGATGCTGGAAGAGATGGTAGATGCTATCCCACCACTCAAACGTAGAAGAGGCAGACCGAGAAAGCGCCCTAACAAGGTGCATGCAGACAAGGGATACGACTCCAAGTCCAACCGAGAGGCAATGAGGAAGAGAGGCATCATTCCTCGGATAGCCAGACGAGGGATAGAGAGCAGCCAGAAGCTGGGGCGGCACCGTTGGGTGGTGGAGCGCACCTTCGCATGGCTCAACCAGTTCCGCCGCTTGACCATACGTTACGAGAGGAGGCTCGATATTCATGAGGCTTTCCTTCAACTTGGCTGTTCTCTCATCTGCTGGCGTCATATTGAAAAGAGGTTTTGTTAGGCGTTCTAAGGGGTCCAGTAGTCGCTATTCCAGTTCACACTGTTCCAGTTGACGGAGTTCCAGTTCACGCTGTTCCAGTTGACGGAGTTCCAGTTCACGCTGTTCCAGTTCACAGAACCCCAGGTGATCGGCTGGCTGCCGGTCCAGAGCATCTGGCTGGCGACAAGGCCGGTGTT
>JALYYZ010000149.1 GCA_030945985.1 Chloroflexota bacterium | reverse complement strand
GCAAGCTGCTGCTTAGAGACCTGGAGGGCGCTACGGAGAGGCAGGCAACCCTACCGGCTCCGGAGCCTGGCGTGGTCGCAATGGGCGATGGCCTGCTCACTTTCTCGCCTGACGCTCGCCTTCTTGCTTTCTCTTACTCTGCTGCCACCCGCCCCTCGGACCTGTACGTCTGGGACTTGCAGGCGGATAGTATAGTGCCGCTCACCCATTCATCGGAGGGTGGTCTGCCGTCTGATTCTTTTGCGGCCCCCGAGCTTGTGTACTACCCAACGTTTGACAGCGTGGACGGCAAGCCCAGGCAGATACCGGCATGGTTTTACAGGGCGACTAACAACGGCAAGACCGGCAACTCTGGTGATGGCCCTGCGCCCGCGCCCGTGCCCGTAGTAGTGATAGTGCATGGCGGACCGGAAGGGCAGTACAGGCCCAACTTCCAGTTCCTCGCGCAATACCTGGTCAACAACGGCTACGCGGTGCTCGCGCCCAACGTACGCGGCTCGTCGGGCTATGGCAAAGCGTACGGCCACCTGGACGACGTGCGCAAGCGCATGGACTCGGTTGCCGACCTGGCTCAAGCGGCATACTGGCTCAAGCAGCAGCCGGGCATAGATGGTGAGCGCATTGCAGTGTACGGAGGGAGCTACGGTGGCTTCATGGTGCTAGCCGCGCTGACGAATTACCCCGACTTGTGGGCCGCAGGGGTAGATATAGTGGGCGTCAGCAACTTCGCAACCTTTCTCGAGAACACCAGCGAGTACCGCCGCGCGCACCGAGAGGCCGAGTACGGCAGCCTGGCGAATGACCGCGACTTTCTGGAGGAGATAGCGCCCCTGAACCATGCGGACAAGATCGTAGCGCCCGTTATAGTTCTGCATGGCGCGAACGACCCGCGCGTGCCTGTCAGCGAAGCGAGGCAGCTCGTGGCGGCTCTCGAAGCGCGCCATGTGCCTGTAGAGTTCATAGTGTTCGACGACGAAGGGCACGGCGTAGTCAAGCTGAAGAACAAGCTGGTCGCCTATCCGGCAATTGTGCAGTTCCTCGATAAGCACCTCAAAGCCGGGAAATAAACAGGCAGCTTGCGAAACAAGCAGTGCCGACTCTTACCCACAATATAGTCTACTGACCTTGAGTTTAGCTCGTACTCCTGCTTGCACCGCTGGATAATACCGCCTGCAAGTCGGACGCCTCGTCTGGCGGCAACGGTAGGTGTTCCCGTAATGCTAGTTTTAGCTGAGCTACCTTGCGGCGCTCGAATGGCGCTAAGCTCATGCTATTCTGCGTGCGCATCTGCTCGGCAACACGAAAGTGTACGGCAGCCTGAAGACTATTCTCAGCATATAGTTCAACATAGGCGAGTCCAAAGTGGCAGAGGACTATCGCATACTTGATACTGCGCGAGCGGGCTATGCTCAGGCTTTCGCGTAAATAGCCCGCGGCCTCCTCCGGCCTGCCCTGCTCAAGCGCTGCCCAGCCCATATAGCAAAGCGATTGGTGACGGATCCATGGACTGTCCATTTGCCGAGCCAACTCCAGAGCTTCGCTCAGATAGACCCAACCCTCATCCACGTTCCCTTCCTCAACGCACACCCACGCAAGATTATTGGAGGTCATACCCAGCCCGATCTTATCACCCAAAGAGCGGTATATCTCGAGGCATTCCGCGAACGTGGCGTGCGCTTGCGTGAGATCACCAGTATAATGGGCAACAAGGGCCAGGCCATTAAGCGAGCGGGCGATCCCCTGTCGATCATTATGCTCTCGCCGTATTGACAGGGCTTCCCCGAGTAACTCCTCGGCCTTTGTATAGTCTCCCAGACCGATAGCGGTGCCCCCAAGTCCGTTCAGCGCCAGCGCGGTGGCCAGGGGTTCGCCTGAAGCCCGACACAAGCTGAGGCTCTGCGTATAGATGTCCAGAGCACGGTAATAGTCACATTGGCTGACGGAAATCCAACCCAGGGTGTTCAGGGCGCCGATTTGAGCCTCTGTGTCTCCATGCTCCAGGCTGACTGCGAGGCTCGCCTCCAGTAACTGCGCAGCGTAGATGTAATCTCCTTGCAAGTAAGCGAACCGGCTAGCGTAGTAGCGCAACTGTGATACCAGCCTGCCCCGAGGGTCAGTCTCCAGCGCCAGAATACGAGCTACCCAATAACGCGCTTCTTGCAAATAGCCCTTCCTTTCCCAGAACCAGCAGAGGACCACGCCCAGACGTTCAGCACTCTCTACGTGCCCATGAGGTGAGAGGCTCCATTCCAGTGCGGCACGGAAGTTCTCCTGTTCGCGCTCTAACTTCTGCAGCCATGCTACGGCGTCTGACGACGAACAAGCAAGGCGCGCCTGCTCGGCGAGCTCCACAAAGAACTCCAGATGGCTGCGACGCATCTGTAACTCTTCACCGCTCTCCGCCAGGCATCTAAGAGCGTACTCGCGGATGGTTTCCAGCATGCCGTAACGAGGCTCTGCCGATTGCTCATACGTCGGATAGAGCATGTTCCACTCGTCCAGCTCAGCTACAGCGGACAGCAGATCTTCGCCGAGGCCATGGGGCGTCCCGCAGACGGCGGATGCTGCGGATAGTGTAAAGCCCCCCGAGAAAACGCCTAATCGTCTGAATACGCACTGCTGGGAAGGATTGAGCAGGTTATAGCTCCATGCCATCGCGCCAAGGAGCGTTCGCTGGTGCGGAGGTAGGTCCCCCGGCCCGCCTGCGAGCCAGGCGAGACGCTCATGGAGACGTGCGAGCATCGCCTGCGGGGGTAGGACGCGAATCCTGACCGCAGCCAGCTCAAGCGCAAGAGGTAAACCGTCGAGGGCGGCGCAGATTTGACCCAACAGCGCAGCGTTGCCACCGTCCAGCACGAAGCCAGGCGACGTTTCTCGAACCCGAGTAAGGAAAAAGACAGAGGCGGGGTAAGCCTGAAGATCGTCCACGGTGAGGGGCGCGGCTGCCGGCGGGAAGAGGAGAGGGGCCAGGGGAACCTGTTGCTCACTCCGCACTCGCAAGCGTTTGCGGCTCGTAGCCAGGATCCGCAAACGGGGAGCAGCAAGGAGATCAATGACCAGAGAGCCTATGCCGAGGATCTGCTCGCAGTTGTCCAGAACCAGCAAGATTTCTCGCTCCCACAGAACGGTCTGCAGCAAGTCGAGCAAGGGCCGGTTGCCGGTTTCCTTGATCCCTAAAGCCTGGGCTATCGCGTTGAGTACAAGCAGGGGCTCTTGCAGCGGCGCGAGGCCAACCCAAAAGACGCCCTCCGGAAAGGCCGCTTCTAACTCCTGAGCTACTGACATGGCCAAGCGGGTCTTGCCTACGCCGGCAGGACCCACAATCGTCACGAGCCGCTGGCCAGGCCGGGAGAATGCTTGCTGCACACTCGCAAGCTCGCCTGCGCGCCCTATGATAGGCGTCTGGATAAAGCCTGGAATGCGCAGCGCGTGTGGACGCAGAAGGGGTTGAGCATCAGTGCCGGCATTAGCCCCAAGGCGCGCGGCCCTGACGAATTCCGCACGCTCCGCATCTGGCACATCTAGAACCTCTGCCATTGCACATGCTAACTGATGCGAGGGTCTATCAAGACCGCGCTCCACATGACCGATCATCTCCTCCGAATAGGATACAAGTCGCGCAAGGGCTGCCTGACTGAGTCCCATCGCTTTGCGGCGTTTCTTTACCCAAAGACGCCAGGACATTCCTTGAAACATATCCGTCTTGCTTCCTTCCTCTCATGTCGCTGTTTCTCACCGTTTCTACGGAATTCTCTACGCTTTTCCGCTATATTCCCACACAATTCCAGCACTACAATAATAGCAGCCCATGCAAGCATATCCTTGTGATTGGGCGTTTTTGCAGGAGTACGCTACCGGGTGCGCTAGCCGGTGAGGCTCAGAGCCTAATACCAGGAGCCATAGAGAGCTGCCTCTAAAGGGTTACCGCAGGGTAAGGGAGTACATGTGGAATGAGGGAATTAGCTGAGGAAGAAGTTCACCAGAGGATCAACCGGATAAAGGCTCTGATCGGCAGCCATACCGAGGAGGCCCTACGCCTGATAGAACAGATGGAGGTGACATACTGCGCTGCCCCTAATCTGCTGCCTCCAGGAGTACGCTATCTGATCCCCTTGTCAAAGGCTGGGGTCTATTTGCAGGACGGGCAACCTGAGCAGGCCCGCGTACAGTTGGAGATGGCTCTAGTGCTCGCGGGTTCAGACGTTGAAGCACGTGTCCGCTCTCTGAACCTGCTAGGGGTGGTCTTTTACGAGCAAGGGCAGCATTCTGTGGCACTGCAACACCATCTGGAATGCGTATACTCAGTAGTGGGGGCAACCGGCGCTGTCAGAGATCTGAGCTTCCGGCTGAGCGTTTACCAGAACCTGGCGAACGACTACAGATCTCTGCAGGCTTTTCCTCAGGCAATCGTGGCCTATAAAAAGGCCTTGCACATCCTGGATGACCTCAACGATCCGCAGCGACAGGCAGAGCTATTCTGGGGAATGGCTCTCTCCTATAAAGCGTTGAGCTGGTGGCGCTATGCCAGGCTATATGTCATGCGCGCTATCCAAATATACAGGGCCGCCGGCAACAGGACAGCAGAAGCGGTTATGCAGATCATTCTGGCAGACGTCCTGCTGGCGGAGGGGGGCCCTGGTGGTGCAAGGGGGGTCGAGGGTGCGCTGAACCGAGCAGCCGATCTCTTTTCAGGTCGAAACAAGGAAGAGCCGAGACGAGAGAACGAAGAAGAAAAGAGAGAGGCAAGAGAAGGTTACGGCGCGCTGAGCTTCATGTACCGCTATTATGCTGAGTTGAAGCGCCGTGAGGGGAAATTGGAGGAGGCAGCCCTACAGGCGGCAGAGAGCATTCGGCAGGCCGAGATGCTGCTCAGAGTGGGACAGCCTACCGGTAGCCCTTTCTGGGTAGACCCTGGGCGCACCTAT
>JALYYZ010000126.1 GCA_030945985.1 Chloroflexota bacterium | reverse complement strand
GGTCCTGTTTTCAAAGCCGAAACCTCGGACTGTAGATGCTCTTTTTAGGCCTCACGTTACGCTTGTGGTCTGCGTTGATCAGCCCCCTGCAAATGACTGAACTGCGGTTTGAAAACAGGACCTAGCCCAACACGGAGATTGCAACCGGAGCATGAGTACCATCTTTGACATTGCACGAGAAGCGGGCGTGTCGATCACAACCGTTTCGCGCGCTCTCAACGGCTACAATGACGTGAACGAGGTGACCCGCCGGCGCATCGTTGAAATAGCCCAACTGCTTAATTATTATCCGAGCGCCGCTGCTCGTAACTTGCAGGGGGGTCGCACTGACACCGTTGCCTTTGCGCCGTTGCTGCGTGAGCATATAGAGTCGGAACCGTTCTTCAAAGAGTTTCTCGGCCAGCTTACCCTATCCGCTTTTCGGCACGATCTGAGCCTGCTGGCTACAATCGCGGATAATCCCAGCCATACCAGGGAGATTTACCGCGAATTGATCGGAAGCGGCCGTGTGGACGGTATTATCCTTGCCGACATCAAACCCGAGGACGAACGAATTGGGCTGCTTGGCTCGATGGGTGTGGCTTTCGTCGCTTTCGGACGTACTGCGGATTACGAAAGTCTGCACTACCCGTTGGTAGATGTTGATAGCCAGGCGGGCATCCAGGCAGTGGTGGACTATCTGGTCGGCAAAGGGCACCGTCGTATCGCTTACCTCAGCGGGCCGCTGAACACTTCCTATTCTCTTTACCGTCATACCGGCTACTGTGAGGGTCTAAAGAGGCACGGTCTGCCATTTGATGACCGCCTTGTGATTGCTGACCTGCAAGAGCATACTGACACCAACCTCGCTGTTGCCCGTCTTCTGTCGCTTGGTGCTGATAACCACGAAGAGGAGACAGCGCGCCCCACAGCGATTGTGGCGGCAAACGATCACCTGGCTTTGCAGGTGATCCAGAAACTGCAAGATCGAGGGATCACTGTTGGCTCCGACCTGGGTGTAAAGGGCATGGCGATTACGGGCTTTGATGATCTTCCATACGCGGCGTATGTTCAACCCGCTCTCACCACGGTTCAACAGCCGATCGCCGCGATCTCCGAGATCATTCTTGATCTGTTGGTCTACCTCATAAAGAGCGGCGCCGGAAGCAAAAAGAAAGCCCAGTCGCCTGCTCGGCCTGTAGACCGGCCCCACGACGAACAGGCAAAGGGTGAGCGCAATGAAACGCCTCTCGATGGCGCAAAGCTTGACCCTCGAGTGAGATGGATTGGCCCGCTGCAAGCGCTGGTAGCGCCTCGGCTGGTGGTGAGAAGCTCCGCCTAGTGGTGGAGTTGGAGGAACCGCATGCCCGACATGGTTACGCTGAAAGACGACTTCACCTTCCTGGTGAGCGATTATTCCGGGGACGTGGATGCAGGCCCTGAAGGGAGCGGTATGTTCCTGAGAGATACTCGTTATCTCAGCAGGCTTGAGCTCTTTGTAGCCGGCAAGAAACCATCTTTACTCAGCTACACAACCGACTATAACATAGGGGCTACCTTCCGCATGGCTGCCAACTATTTCGGCTCTCAGGACCGCGATAGAGAGTTAGGCGCCGCTGAGGCAGTGCGCGCAATAGGTATAGCACGCCGTCGTTATATAGAGCACGGCCTGATCGAAAGCCTCGAATTCATCAACTATTACCCCGAAGCGCTAGATCTGGAGATAACACTGATCGTCGGAGCCGATTTCCTCGACATGTTCGAGGTGCGAGGCATGCCGCGTCCTGCTCCAGGCCACACCGTCAGCACCGAGGTGCGGTCCGCCGGCGCTCCCAGCACAAACGGGCACGAGGCCAGCGTAGGCACAACAGTTGTGCTGCGCACGCACCCCGTTGAGGGGGCCGGCATAGGCGCGTCGCATGCCCTGCTATTCACATGCAGCGCTACACCTGTAAGCTGGTCGGAACCCACCGGCTCAGGCTCTACGTCCGGCACGTCGGCGCATGAGGTGGCCCTCAATTACCTGCTGCATTTGCCGGCGCGAGAACCGGTTACCCTGCATCTACGCGCCCTGCCCGAACCCGACGCCGAGGGGAAAGAGACATGGGGGCCGGGTGCGAGTGAGGGTATACAGCCGGAGACCAGCTTCAGGCAGCGAGTAAGCCATGCGCAACGCGTCTTTACAGAATGGCAGGAGGCTTGCACCCGGATAAGGACAAGCAGCTACACGTTCAACCGCATTATGGAAACAGGCATCCTCGACCTCCGCTCGTTGATGCAACAGGAGCCGCAAGGGCTGGTGGTAACGGCCGGTCTGCCCTGGTTCTTTACCCTCTTCGGGCGTGATAGCCTCATCACCTCCCTCCAAACCTTGATGCTCAACCCCACAATAGCCGTTGATACTCTGCATGCGCTCGCAGCTTACCAGGCCACGGAAGTGGACGACTGGCGCGACAGTGAGCCCGGCAAGATCTTGCACGAGCTGCGGCGCGGCGATATGGCCCTTGCCGGAGAAGTGCCCCACAGTCCCTATTATGGCTCGATAGACAGCACGCTGCTCTACATGATGCTTTTTGCCGAGACGCTGAAGTGGACTAACAGCCAAACGCTGTTCGATGAGATGTGGGGCAGCGTACGAAAGGCGCTAGATTGGGCATGGCACTGGGGCGATATGGACGGCGACGGCTATATAGAGTTCAAAGCGCGCTCAAGCAGGGGGATAAGGCACCAGGGCTGGAAAGATAGCGACGAGTCGCTTGGAGGCGCATTGGGGCCAAGACCCGAGCCGCCTATTGCCCTTGTTGAGGTGCAAGGCTACTATTACGCTGCTCTGATGGGTGTTGCGGGAGCTTTGCGGCGCTATGGAGGCGCGGTTGCTGAACAGGCAGAAGAGGGTCTAGCCTCCAGGCTCGAGCAGCAGGCAGCAGCCCTCAAGGAACAGTTCAACCGCGATTTCTGGTGGGAAGAGGAGGGTTTTTATGTCCATGCCCTCGACGGCAAAAAGAAGCAGGTGCGAGACGTGACCTCCAACGTCGGGCACTGCCTTTGGACAGGTATTGTAGACGCATGCCGAGCGGCCCGTGTGGTCGCCCGTATAATGCGCCCCGACATGCGGTCAGGGTGGGGGATCAGGACAATCAGCGCCAATGATCCCACATATAACCCGATGAGCTATCACAACGGCTCGGTCTGGCCGCACGACAATGCCATCATGGTCGCAGGTCTGCGGCGATACGGTTTCAGGGTGGAGATGCTGCAAGTGGCTACGGAAGTTCTCGATGCGGCAGCCACCTTCACAGGGTATCGCTTGCCTGAGCTCTACTGTGGTTTTGGCAGGGGCACGGGTGTTGAACAAGAGAGCGCGCCCGCCGCCTATCCGGTTAGCTGCAGCCCCCAGGCGTGGGCGGCGGGCTCTCCTCTGATGATCTTGCAGGCACTGCTCGACATAGATGCCGACGCGGGTGAGCTAAGGGCTGGAGGCGCGGCGGTCTTACCGGAAGGCGTAGAGAGGGTTGAGCTACAAGGCATGTCAGTAGGAGGCACTTCTCGCGACCTTGATCTAGAGGTCGGCCTTCATGGAGCAGACGGGTTTGGTCATGATGTCATGGCGACCGATAGCCGGACCCCGCAGACAGCCGGTAAAGTATGACATCGCCCTTTGATGAAGAGATAGTCGGTGACCTGCACAGGTTGTTTGCCGTAACGGGGCGTAAGTGCTTCCTCATAGGCGCTACGAACGGGGCCTTCCCCGACCTGGGGCACCATTTGCCTGGAGAAATGGGCGGCCTATGGGCGTTCCCTGTAAAGTTGGCCGATGGCTTCTGGTTCGGCATATCGGAGCGCGGTGAGACAAACACCAACACTAACATTGCCACCAGCACCAGTGTAGAATGGATGCATGGCCCGGCCTGCCGGAGCTTCACGATGCGCCCAAGCGAGGTTGAGCGCCGGTTCCTGGTGCATGTCGGAGGCGTGTCTATCGAGGCGACCCAGCAGATGTTCGTACCGGAAAGCGAGCCAGCGTTGCTGGTAGATCTCGCACTCCATAACACGTCTGAAACAGCCATCCGGATAACACTACACTGGCTCGTCCGCTTTGATATACAGGGGGCATGGTGGAGCAGTTGGCCCGACCGGCCCGATGAGGCTCAGTTCAACGCGGAGTTCGGCGGGATTGTAGCGTGGGACAGCGGGCATAGCGAGTGGAGCGGGGCGATGCTTTCGGACAGGGTTCCCGACCGGCACGACTGTGGACCATCGATCTGGGGACCTGAGCAGACGGGGTCGCTCAAGGGTGAGGAAGGGGCAAGACGAGGTGGCATATTGCCTAACCCCGACGAGTTGCAGGGGGCCGGGGTTTCAGGCAGCCTTGAGTACGATGTTGTACTCCAACCGGGAGAGCGCCAGAGCTTCGATTTTGTACTGGCAGGGGGAACGAGTGGGCCCCTTTTCGCTCAGAACAAAGCAGCAGACCTCCTGCTGCGACGCGAGGAACTGTGGCGCGAGAAAATGGCCGTCCAGGACCGGCTCATAGCTGGTATGCCGAGTATACAGACGCCTCAGCCTGACCTGAACCGGGCCTTCTCTCTACAGAATCTATGCATGGACATGCTCACGCTAGAACTGCCGGGAGTGGGGGTTGGCGCCACGGCGGGCCTGCCCAGTTTTGCCTGGTTCTTCGGCTGCGACACTTACTACAGTGTTAGCGGCCTCCTCTTGTGCGGCCAGCCGGGCACCGCGATCTCTACTCTACGCCTGCTCGCAGACTATGCGCGCAAGCAGGGTGGGCGCGTGCCGCACGAGATTACACCAACCGGCGAGCTGTTCAACCCCGGTAACCCCGTAGAAACCGGCCAGTTTGTTACGGCAATAGAGCGCACCTACAGGTGGACCGGCGATCTTGCCTTCCTCAAAGAGACTTACGAGGTGTGCAAGAGCGGCATATTCGACTATTTGCTGGGCGAGTGCGATCCTGGCGGCACTTTCCTCCCTGACGGCCCTGGCCTGCTGGAGTTGAGGAGCGCGGGACGCGGTAGGAAGCTGGACGTAGCGGCCTTCCTGTACCAGGGTTTGCAGTCGCTTGCTTACCTGGCCCGTGTTCTTGGTGAACCTGCCGTGGCGGAGCGTTGTGAGCAGGTTCGCGAGCAGGTTCGCCGCGCTATCGACGAGCATTTCTGGAGCGAGGAGCGCGGTGAGTACGTTTGGCGTATCGAGCAAGACCTTAGCGTATCGCCCGGTGAGCCTGCGCACAGCTATGTAATGATGGAAACTAACGCGCTCGACGGCAGCGACCACAGGGACGTCGCGCGCCTGGCTGCTCTCTTCGCAAAGGTGGAAGGTCCTGAGCAGACAGGGCCTGAAGGGATCATACATCCCGGCACAACCGACTTTGTGATGCCTATCCAGAACGCCATCGTAGCTCTCGCTGAACTGCAATATGGGAGGCCCGATAAAGGCCTCGTATACCTCCAGTTCATGGCTGAGCTATGCGATCAGGCGACGCCCTGGGCGATCCCCGAGTTCAAAGGGGAGTATGGTGGCGACAAGGCATGTTTTATCCAAATGTGGTCGAGCGCCACGTATAACTGGCTCATGGTTCAAGGCTGGTTCCGCCTGCTGCCCGACCCCGAGACGCAGATCGTGCTGGTGAGGCCGCAGCTTCCCGCAGGATGGAACGAGGCGCATGTGAAAAACCTTAGCTTGTGGGCACGGCGCTACGATTTGTCGCTAGAGCGAAAGAACGGCACCATCGAGTTCTCTGCTATGCCACTCGATGGGCGCCCTGGCCATCCCTTCTGTGTGGAAGCCGAGCCCACCCTACCTGTTATATTCGTCTAAGCGCCCACCCTAGAGGCCGCTTCTCCCTGTTTGCTTGAGAGAAGCAGGACGGCAGCCACAGCGTAGATCGCTGCTCCCAGCAGCACAACCTGGAGGCCGAACGCGATGGCTGCGGCAAGTCGTGAAGAGAAGTAAGGCAACACTTCGTATATATTGACAACCAAGAGATTCTCTGCTATCATTTGCATGCATACCGAAAGGTTTTGGTCCCTTATTGCTACTTGTGATGTGGTGGTTACGCTAACGACCTGGCCGAAAGGACCAGCCTAAAGCGTAGATCCATAGCAGCTATGTCTTAGCAGACTGGCTTATCCTGCTATTATTGCATGTGTAGTTCGAGACCAAAAGTCGTACTTGGCTCCGGCCGAGACGATCAGACAAATTCATCGGTTAACCCAGGTTGGCAACTACAGCCGGTGATATACGAGCTCTGCATAAGCGTAGAACCGCATGGAAGTTAGGAGGTAAGCCTATCGCACAATAGAGTGAGCGTGGAAGAGCAAAGAAGCAATTCCTATCGTATAGCATGCAATGGATGGGCTGGAGAGGGCGACGTCCTCCCGAGATTCCCTATTCTCATGCATAAAAATGCTATACAGCAACACTAGTAGCTATAGGAGGAGAACGTTAATGTCAACAAGCATGAAACGGTGGTTTTCAATTATGGGAGTGCTCACGTTAGCACTGTCGCTGCTGCCTGTGACCGGAGGCGCCTACGCCCAGGGCAGTGCCCAGGCCGGCTCCCGTACATTCGCCGAGACGGGTCACTCTGTCACGGGCAAGTTCCTTGACTATTGGAACAATCACGGTGGGCTGGCGCAGCAGGGCTTCCCACTCACCGAGGCTCAGAACGAAGTATCTTCTGTCAACGGCAAGACGTATATGACCCAGTACTTCGAGCGGTCCGTCTTCGAGGCTCACCCTGAGAACCAGCCTCCCTATGACATTCTGCTTTCGCTGCTCGGCTCGACCCGCTACCAACAGAAGTATGGCAGTCAGGGCGCTCCCAACCAGAAAGTAAGTACCGTTAACGCGGTCAAGTTCCCTCAGACTAACCACTCGGTTGGCGGCAAGTTCCGCACATACTGGGAGTCGCACGGCGGGCTCGCCCAGCAGGGCTACCCCGTCTCGGACGAGTTCACCGAGGTCTCCGACCTCAACGGCAAGCCGTACACCGTGCAGTATTTCGAGCGAGCCGTCTTCGAGATGCACCCTGAGAACGCCGCTCCCAACGATGTGCTGCTGTCTCAGCTTGGTAAATACGCCTTTAACCAGAAGTCGGACGTAGTTGTGAAGGTTCCGGCCGCCACCATCCGGGTGGGCAGCTATGAGAGCGGCGCGGCCCTGGACGTTTGGAACGGGCTGATCAAGAAGTTCAACGCACTCTATCCGCAGATCACTATCAGCTTTGAGCCGGTGCCCGATAATTACGGCACCAAGCTACTCACACAGATAGCAGCGAACGATGCGCCTGACGTCTTCCAGGTAGGCGACGGAGACGTGCGTATGTTCGTGGAGCGCGGAGGGGCGGCTGACATCACCTCCTATGTTCAAGGCAAAGGCAATCTACCTGGAGTGGATCCCAGCGTCTACTATTCGACGCTCTTCCAGACCGGAGTGGTAGACGGCAAGACAGCCTTCTTTACTAAGGACTACAGCCCGCTCGGTATCTACTACAACAAGGACCTCTTCGACAAAGCCCATGTGGCCTATCCAAAGGACGGCTGGACCTGGGAGGACTTCCAGGCTACGGCCATCAAGCTCACCTCGGGCAGTGGCCCTGACGTCCAGTATGGTGCTGACCTGCGCGGCAACTGGACTCGCGCCGCTCAGACTTGGGTCTACCAGAACGGCGGTGAGATGACGAGCCCGGATGGCACCAAGAGCAGCGGATACCTGGACAGCCCTGCCACCGTGGAGGCTATCCAGTACTATACCGACCTCTACAACAAATACAAGGTCGCGCCGAGCCCTGCCGACGTGGGCACCACCTTCAAGGGTGTTGACCTGTTCCAAACCGGCAAGGCCGCTATGTCCATGACGGGTATCTGGCCCGAGGCGGGCTATGCTAAGGACCCGAACTTCCACTTCGGAGTCGTTGGTCTGCCCCAGCACAAAAAACGGGCCAACCAGGTCTGCTGGTCAGGTCTCGGCCTCTTTAAAGGCAGCAAGAACCCCGACCAGGCCTGGCTGTTCCTTCGCTACGTCGGTGGACAGGCCGGTCAGACCGCCTTTGCCGCCAACGGCTTGCCGTCTATTCCGTCCGTGGCCGGCAACTTGAAGATCGCACAGGATCCTAACAAGTCTGTCTTCCTGAGCGAAAATAAGTACCTAGCGCCGCTGCCCGATATGCGCTCCCGCTACTGGAACGACACGACCGCCAAGTTCTTCGGCGAGGCGTTGGACAACTTGCTGGCTAACGGTGGTGACGTCAAAGCAGCTTTGACCGATGCCGCGCAGAAGGCCGACGCGGAATACGCCAAGCTAAGCAAGCAGCCGTAACTTTCGACGCTGTTTGCACATTGGTATCTGCATAGACTTATCCTCCCGCGGGTTTCGATCTGCGGGAGGATAGTTTGCTAGAGGAGGCTTCTATATGGCTACCCTTGCGACTCCTCGTAAAGCCGGCAACAACTGGCTCAGTCGGTGGAAGAAACGTGAAACCTGGCTCTTCTACATCTGTATTGCGCCATGGCTGCTCGGTTTCTTCATCTGGACCGCAGGCCCTATGGCTTATTCTCTCTATCTCAGCTTCACCAGTTGGGACCTGTTTACCTCCCCGATTCTGGTAGGTTTCGACAACTACAAGGACCTCTTCACCGATAACCCGGACTTCTGGCAATCGTTGAAGGTAACGGCAATCTATACCGCTTTCTCCGTGCCGCTAAGCATGGCGGGTGGGCTTTTCATTGCCATATTGCTGAATTCAAAGGTGCGCGGGATCGCTTTCTTCCGCACGATCTTTTACCTGCCATCAGTATTGCCCTCAATTGCCGTGGCAGTGCTCTGGATCTGGGTCTTCAATCCCCAGTTCGGCGTTCTGAATGTGCTGCTTAAGTTAGTAGGCATAGATGGACCGAAATGGCTTGGCGACCCGAAGTGGGCCTTGCCTGCTCTTATACTGATGAGCCTCTGGAGTTTGGGCGGCGGCGTGATCATCTATCTGGCGGGGCTCCAGGGTATTTCTGCAACGCTCCTCGAGGCGGCCGAACTTGATGGGGCTAACTGGATCCAGAAACTCCTCCGCATAACGATCCCACATCTAACGCCAACCATTCTCTTCAACCTGATCTTGAGCATAATCGGATCGTTCCAGGTCTTCACCCAGGCATACGCAATGACCAATGGCGGCCCGCAAAAGTCTACGCTCTTTTATATGTATTACCTGTTCGATATGGCGTTCATCAAGTTTCGCATGGGCTACGCCTCGGCGCTGGCCTGGATACTTTTCATTATCATACTCGCCCTCACATTAGTTGTGATCAGGTCGTCCACCATTTGGGTCTACTACGAGTCCGAGAGAAAGTAAGAATTGGAGCGCAGGTTCGGGGGTCCGAAAGGTCCCGACATGGCTCAGCAACTGACTTTTGACTTCTCAATTCTCAACCGGAGACAGCCATGGCTACTAAAGACATAGAGCAACCAAAACTCATCGAGCAACCAAAAGCCGTCACCTACGGTCGACGCGCATCCCTCATACAGTCGAAGCGGAAGCTGGACCTGATCAGCCGGACGATCTCGTACACCCTGCTCATACTTGGCTCCATATTGGTGCTGATACCAGTCTTCTGGATGATATCAAGCGCGCTCAAGCCGAACTACAAGATTTTTGTCTTCCCTCCACAATGGATCCCGGATCCTATACAGTGGGACAATTTCACCAAAGCGCTGAGTTCATTGCCATTCGGCACCTACTTCCAGAACACCATGATAATTGAAGTGGGCACTATAGTCGGCACTGTTGTATCGTGCTCGATAGTGGCTTACGGCTTCGCGAGATTGGACGCGCCAGGGCGTAACTTCTGGTTCGTGATTCTACTCTCAACGATGATGCTACCGGGCGTTGTGACTATGATCCCCGTCTACCTCATCTTCAGGCAACTCGGCTGGGTGAACACATTCCTCCCACTGGTTGTGCCTAGCTGGTTCGGCAGCGCCTTTTATATCTTCCTGCTACGACAGTTCTTCATGACCATACCACGCGATTTCGAGGAAGCCGCACGTATCGACGGGGCTAACACCTGGCAGATCATAACCAAGATCATCCTGCCGCTCTCCAAGCCGGCCCTGGCAACCGTCGCCATTTTCACCTTCATGGGTGTTTGGAACGACTTCATGGGGCCGCTGATCTATCTCAATAAGCCGGCAACCTACACGCTTGCCCTGGGACTAAATTTCTTCAAAGGACAATATACGTCCAACTGGAATATGCTTATGGCCGCCTCGCTCGTGATGATGCTGCCGCTGGTGATACTCTTCTTCGCCGCGCAAAAGGCCTTTATCGAAGGCATTACGCTCACCGGCATCAAGGGATAACCGGATTGCGAATTGCGGCGCACGACACAGAACATCATAGCCAAGAGGATCAACGGTTTGGGTAATCCGCAATCCGTGATTGGAACGGTGATGGCGCATGCAGGCGACTATTATCACTGCTTTCTCGGTAATGGCCTTGACGCTGCGCTTGTCGGCTATACAGGCTCCATGGTGGAGGAACGTGCGCAGGGCAACCTGGACCGCTGCTACTGGTATAAGGCCGACCGTTTTTACCCGGAAGAGCGTGTTGTTGTTGTGCCCGGACGGTTGCCTCGAGAGGGACAGCCTCTGCATGCCGAGGGTGAGCCCTGGCATGAGCTGAGCCCTCTAGCTCGTACGTGGTATGAGGTCAGGCATGGAGGGCTGCGGCTGGACGTGCGCGCCGGCGAACAATATTTTGTGCCCGCCGAGGGCACGCTCTATTCCACAGTGGACTTCGGAGCGGTAAACGCCGATGTTGTCACCTTCCTGCATGCCCGGCGCTCTCTGCTCGTAACCCGCTACAGGTTCGACCAGCCGGTGGATTTCAGGGCCTACGCCGGAGCGGGTGTGTGGATAGAAGAAGGATATGACGCTAATCCTTTGGACGAGGTGGGTTGCATCAAGGATAGCGCTGATATGGCGTACAGGTCGGGAGATACGTATGGGCGGATCTTCCTGGCGCTCGACCCGGAAGGTAAAGTTGGAGGCGATGAAGGTCGCCGTTGGCTGGAGGTGAGCGGGCAGGAGATAGTGCATTATTTCGCCGTGGAGGACGATCTTGACGACCCTCTGGATAGTAGGGCCTTCGATGACGCACGCTCGCTCGGCTATGAGGCGCTGCGTGAAGAGCACCTCTCGTTCTGGCGTGAATATAGTGAGGGCAAGCGCGTTGAAATCCCTGACAGCACCTTCCAGGGCTCCTACGACTACAGTTTCTACCAGTTCAAGGCTTTACAGAATCGCCTGTCCGGCGGCCTTCCGGTCAACAACCTGCGTCTGACATGGTCTTCGCACATCTTCTGGGATGCCTACTTCGTGCATCGTGCCTTGCTTGAGGCCGGGCACAGAGCCGAGGCGCTTGAGGGTGCGCGCTTTTTTATGAGAACAATAGACCATGCTCGCCGCCACGCCCGCGAGGAGTTTGGCGCGCCAGGCTTGAAGTGGGACTGGGAAATTACACATGGAGGCGAGAAGGCGTACGGCACATGGGCACATCAGAAGGAGCAAGTACATAATAGCGCCTCCTATGCCAACATCATCTGGGGCTATTACGCCTCCACACGTGACCGGGCGTACCTGACCGAGTTTTACCCACTGCTGCGCGGCATCGCAGAGTTTTTCCTGGCTAATGTGATAGTGCAAACAGGGGGCGGGACCGGGCGTGAGTATGAGGTACGCGCACTGGTGGATGTCCACGAGCGGGTGACGCGAGTAAAGAATGAGGGGTTGAACCTTACAGGCGCTATCAGAGTGCTGCAAGTGGCTGCCCGTGCCGCCCGGATACTTGGCATCGATGAGGAATTCGCTGCTTGTTGCTCCGATGTGGCCTCCGGGTTAGCGCCCGCCCTGGATCTGCTCTATAATGGACAATACTTCATGGGCGCAGAAGGCGTAGATAGCTTGAATTTTAGCTCCCTGGCCCCTGTTTACCCGATGATGGTTATTCCACCCACGGACCCGCGCGCTATCAGCACTGCGCTTGCCTATCTCGCCAGCAGCGA
>JALYYZ010000114.1 GCA_030945985.1 Chloroflexota bacterium | reverse complement strand
AGCTGCGGCCGATCAACTGCAGGGACTGGTTTAGCGCCCATTTAGAGGGCTTTTGAGAGAATAAGATTAGAATAGAAAACAATGCCAACCCGTAGGTTGGCATTGTTTTCTATTCTACAGTTTGGTGCTTATGCCTCTAGTTCTACAGGCGCAGCCTCTCTCGGTACCGTCTCTTCTATCGAGAATGATATACCGTCCTCGGCATTGTAGTCGATCATCACCGTCTCTCCCGACTTGACATCCGCGCGTAGCAGCCGCTTGCTGAGAGGCGTCTCCAACTCGCGCTGGATAGCCCTCCTCAGTGGTCGTGCTCCGAATGTTCTGTCATAGCCGGTTTCCGCCAGGTGCTCCTTGGTAGCCGTGGTCAGGCTCAGTCCAATGCCGCTCGTTGCCAGCCTGCTTGCTAGGTCAGCAGCCTGAATGTCAACAATCGTGGTAAGCTCTTCGAGCGTCAGGTGTCTGAAGACGATAATGTCATCTATCCTGTTGAGGAACTCGGGCCTGAACGCCTCTTTGAGCGCCCCGTCGACTCGCTTCTCTATCTCCTTGATGTTCTTCTCATCGAAGCCCTTAGGCATGAACCCGAAGCCATCGTGTTTTGGCAGGAACTGAGTGCCCACGTTGGAGGTCATAATGATGAGCGTGTTGGTGAAGTCCACCTTGCGACCATGTCCGTCAGTCAGCCGCCCGTCGTCAAGCACTTGCAACAGCGTGTTGAAAACTTCAGGGTGCGCCTTTTCGATTTCATCGAACAGCACCACCTGGTAAGGCCTGCGGCGTATCGACTCAGTGAGTTGTCCACCCTCGTCGTACCCTACATAACCTGGAGGAGAACCGATCATACGAGCGACCGCATGCTTTTCTCCATACTCGCTCATATCTACCCTGACGATAGCGTCTTCCGAGCCGAACATGTATTCCGCAAGTGCCTTAGCAAGTTCGGTTTTACCGACCCCTGTGGGGCCTACGAATATGAAGGAGCCCATCGGCCTGCGAGGGTCGCGTAGCCCTGAGCGTGCCCGGCGTATCGCATCGGATACAGCCTCGATAGCAGTCTGCTGGCCTACTACTCGCTTGTGCAACTCGCCTTCCATATCGAGCAGGCGAGTCATCTCCTCTTCTACCATCCGCTTTACGGGGATGCCGGTCCACTTGGCGAGCACCTCAGCCACGTCTTCTTCGTCAACAACTTCATCAAGTTTGTGTGTGGCAAACCACTCGGCGCGAGCGCGCTCGAATTGCTCCTCAAGTGACAGCTTTTCACTCTTGAGTTGCATTGCCTCAGCATAGTCCTGGTTGGATGATGCTTCCTCCATATGCTTCTCAAGGTCGTCGAGCTTGTTCTGCAGCTCACGTAGATCAGGAGGCAGATTGAATACGGCGAGCCTAACTCGTGAAGCAGCTTCGTCCATCAGGTCTATAGCTTTGTCGGGTAAGAACCTATCAGCTATATAGCGGCTCGACAACTGCACCGCAGCCACAACAGCCTCGTCGGTGATATTGAGGTTATGATGAGCCTCGTAGCGAGGCTTCAAGCCTCGAAGTATAGTGATCGAGTCCTCTATCGACGGCTGGTCGACGAATACCGGCGAGAACCGGCGCTCAAGAGCTTGATCCTTCTCTATCTTGCGATACTCGTTGAGGGTTGTGGCTCCGATGCACTGTAGTTCGCCCCTGGCAAGTGCAGGCTTGAGCATATTGCCTGCGTCGAGGGCGCCCTCTGCGGCACCTGCGCCTACTACCGTGTGAAGCTCGTCTATGAAAAGGATAATCTCCTTCTGTGCTCGCTTCACCTCGTCCATAACCGTCTTGAGGCGCTCCTCAAACTCGCCCCTGAACTTGGAGCCTGCGACCATGGCGGCGAGGTCAAGAGCCAATACGCGCTTGCCCTTCAGCAGGTCAGGCACGTCACCTGTAGCGATAGCCTGGGCCAGCCCCTCAACGATGGCAGTCTTACCTACACCGGGTTCACCGATCAGGACAGGGTTGTTCTTTGTGCGGCGCACAAGCACCTGCATTACTCGCTGAAGTTCGTCGGCACGGCCGATCATGGGATCGATGAGGCCCTCTTTGGCCATCTTGGTGAGGTCATGACTGAAGCGTTCCAGCGCCTCATAGTGCTCTTCAGGGTTGGCGTCAGTTACACGTCTGTCACCACGTATCTCGCGCAGCGCTCCGTATATCTTCTCCTGGTCTATTTCGGCTTCCTGCAATAGCCTGCCGGTGGCTCCGCCTCGCTCGTTGGCGATTGCCAGCAATATATGCTCCGTAGAGACGAATTCATCATTCAGTCTATCGGCCTCTTCAACGGCTCCCTGAAGGACACGGTTCGCGCGAAGAGTAATGTATCCTGTAGTTACGCCTCGGCCCCCTGAAAAGCTCTGCGTGTTGTTCAGGGCACTCTCAAGCCTGCGGGTGATCATGGCCGGGTCGCCACCGAGCTTGCCGACTATCTGTGCCGGTAGGCTGTTCCTCTGCTGTAGGAGCGCCAGGAATATATGCTCTACATCAAGTTGCGTGTGCTGCTTGGCAAACATAATTTGCTGGGCGCGCTGCAATGCTTCTTGTGCTCGTTCTGTAAATCGGTTCATCATATGAGTATTCTTCCAATCCTTGTTATAGATCTATAATATGCGCTTCGGACAGACCCATATAACCTCGACATATTTGCTGAGGTATCTCTTTTATGCGTTTCCGTTGGGAGTGAGTAAAGAGTATAGCTTGCCGAACGGAGGTCTGTCTTGTTTTCCACTAAGGCCCACTATAGCATTGTATATGCCATTATTGAATAGCTAATAAGGAGTAGCTATTACGTATTCTCTACATCCAACTCACGTCGAAATCTTTCGATTTCCTTTTGCAACTCGTCCCGCATGACCTCCATCTCCTCCTGCAATTGGAGCATACGCTGGCGCATATTCAGTATGGCTTCGACCCCGGCAAGGTTCACACCCAGATCGTTTGTCAGGCGCATGATGCATCTTACCTTTTCCAGGTCGTGCTCCGAATAGAGGCGAATCTTACCACCTGTTCTGCCTGGTTCCACAAGCCCCTCGCGCTCATACAGCCTGAGAGTCTGCGGATGCACCCCGAGCACCTGGGCAGCTACACTGATCACGAACATCGGCTGCGTCTGCTGAGGACGGCGCCGGTAGTCAAGCCTGCTATTATCCTCCTCTACTGCGCTCTCTGGCGAGTCGCCATGTATTTCACGGATGGGGTTGGCTCTCACTTAGGACCAACCTTTCGCTCATCATATATACGTTGCAGCTCTCCGTAAAGTTGCCGCTCTGTGTCGTCAACCTGGGTGGGGAGTTGCACCTCAACCTTAGCAAAGAGATCGCCTTTCTTGGTGGGACTCTTCAGGTTTGGCATACCTTGCCCGGTCAGCCTGAAAGTACGCCCGTTCTGCGTAAGCTCCGGCACCTTGAGGGCCAGCTTCGACCCCTTCAGTGTCGGCACCTCTGCTTCGCCCCCCAGCACGGCTGTGTACACGGGCACGGGTACAGTTGTGTAGACGTCATCGCCTTTACGCTCAAAACGGTTGTTGGGCAGCACAGTTACTCTCAGATAGAGATCGCCTTTGCCCCCGCCCCCGGTACCCGGACCGCCTTCATTGGCGATCCTGATACGAGAGCCGGTATGTACTCCCTGCGGCACTTTTATCTCTATTCTCTTGGTCCGCGAAACCGTACCCTGGCCTTTACAGATGGGACACGGACGGTTGTTTTGCACCCCGTTGCCGCTACACCCAGGACAAGTCTCTGGTACGTCCATCTGCAAGACACGTTGTGAGCCCGCAAATGCCTCTTCCAGGGTGACCTCTATGCCATGCTCGTAATCTTGACCCGTGCGGGGCACAGTCCTGGTGCGCCCACCTGAGTAGTAGGTGCTCCCTCCCGTGCCGCCTGCTCGAGCCTGACCAAAAAGCATATCGAAGAAGTCGGAGAAGTCTCCTTCTTCACCATAAGCTGCCGCCGTGCGTTGGCCGCCATCGCCATAGTTTTGAGAATATTTGCTGAAGTCGAACCCTCCCGGCGATTCCGCATTCTGCTGGTATCGCTCCCAGTCGGCTCCAAACTGCTCGTACTTCTTACGCTTATCAGCGTCGCTGAGCACTTCGTAAGCCTCGTTCAACTCCTTGAACTTGGCTTCAGCCTCCCGATCATTGGGATTCAGATCAGGGTGGTATTTGCGTGCGAGTTTGCGAAAAGCAGATTTTATCTCTTTTTCGCTACTCCCACGCTTGACCCCAAGTGTATTGTAGTAGTCCTTGTATTGCATAGCTCAGACCTTATTTGTCAGGTACCCGATAATTATAATAGTTGAGTGCCTTATTGTCAAGCTTCTTACAGGAAGTAACGTGCAGTTAGAGTTGGAGATGGTCCTGGCGGAACTCCCCTGTTCTGTAATGTACAAGATATACCAAACGTACGTTGGGAGATGCGCGCCGCTTGTCCATCCGGACGAGCTACCACTGATCGACTATTATATGAGCTGGGCTCCAGACACTGCGACGTGGGAAATGGCGCTAGTTATCTGGATAGACCTGAAGGTACGATGGCGAAAAGCGGAGGCAGAGCCTTGAAATTGCTCCTTGACGGCCCGTTCCGGGCTCTGGTAAGATCAATATGGCTGCTGTAAGAATGTTACGCTCTGTATTAGCGTTACCACTAGCGTTAGCGCAAGATTGGATCTAGAGAACCTATTTATACCTTTCTTTAGTTATGCTTCCTCTCAAGAACGTTCTAATCCAGCTCACCACGCTCCGCAGGATTCCCTCTCTTATCAGGGCCTTGCTTTTCTTAGGCATGCTAGCCGTTGGTTTTGCAGTGCAGCCCTCGCTGTACAGTCTGGCGGCCCCTTTAGCTGCCTCGTTGCGTCCGTACGTTTACACTATGGCAAGCTCCACCACCGTCTATGATGTTATGCTCT
>JALYYZ010000108.1 GCA_030945985.1 Chloroflexota bacterium | reverse complement strand
TCGTGGGGGTGTCGCTCGCCGGCACTTTGATTGGGTGGGCACTCTTTTCGCGCCAGGACGCCCTGGTGGCAGCGAGTCGCGAGTCTGAGGCGGCAATCGCGGCATTGACCACGGCGAGTCCTGGCGCACCCGGAGGCGCGTCGGCATCGGTAACTGCTCAGGTGGCGGCAGGCTTCGCTGCGCCGGCAGGGTATGCTTTGTCCGTCACCGCCGGCCAGCAGGCGTCTACCACGCCCACTGCGTATGCGGTCCTTTCCACTCGGTAGGGATCTGACATAATCGATATGCTGTCGCTTGTGTTGTCCGGTATTCAGACCTGTCACGAACTTCCACTCGATAGAAATCTGAGTAGGACTTACGCAAAGCAGGCACTGAATCAGCCTTGCTCAAGCGTAGGGACGCGTAAGTCCTACTGAAACAATCGCGATGCTGGGCCGGCGTAACTGCCTTATAGAACGAAGGGTCGGCGTGGCGAACAAAGGGGGAGAAGAATCATGGAGAAGCAACAGGAAACACGACAAGGCAACGAGGTGGCGAAGCGGCAGAGGAACCTGTTCGCCACGCCTGTATCTCTCATTGTCGTCGCAGCGATAGTGGCGCTGGCGCTGGCATGTGTGCCGGTGCTCCTGCCGAGCATGGCCAACGCACTCTCGGCAACGTCCGTACACGCCTACTGGTATATATCACGCGCGAGCGCATTCGTGGCTTTTGGTCTGCTTTGGCTCTCGATGCTGGCCGGGTTGGGGATCACCAGCAAGCTTGGTCGCTTCTGGCCGGGCATGCCTGGCAGCTTTGAGCTGCACCGCTACACAGCCCTGCTTGGCATCGGCTTCGGACTTGTACATGCTCTGGTGCTCCTAGGCGACCAATACATAGGCTACTCTCTTGCCCAATTAGTTGTACCCTTTATGGGCAGTAATTACCGGCCCGAGTGGGTGGGCTTTGGGCAACTGGCCTTCTACATTCTACTGGTGGTGTCGTTCAGCTTCTATGTGCGCGACAGACTGGGTGTATACGCCTGGAGGTTGATCCACATGTTGAGCTTCGCCCTCTTCCTGATGGTACTGATCCATGGGGTGCAGAGCGGCACCGACACCAATAACCCGTGGGTCGCAGCGCTCTATTGGGGCAGCGGGCTCAGTGTGCTTCTTGGCTCGCTCTACAGGATTGTCGCGGCGCGCAGCGGACGTTCAAAGTCGGCACCCTCGGCGAGAAAAGTCGTGGCTCTCGCGGGACGGGTGCAGAGACCACCCGCTTCCGAGGTGTAGGGTCTCTCCTTAGATGCCCTACGATACCAGTCCATGCCTCCCGTTCTCCATTTTGCGGAGGAGCCCATCGAAGTTGCGTTATACTGAAAGCTGACGCAGCCGAAATAACACCCATAGTACATACAAAGAGGATACCATGCCCAGAGTCTCCCTCAGGAGTGTCGCCTCCAAAGCTGCAACGGCCCTAGCTGCCCTGGCGCTCGCCGGCGCTTTGGTGGGCCTTCACATGCCCGCAGCCGCCGCGAACCCGTTGCCCACGGGTGACTGGCCCATGTACGGCCATGACCCCGCGCGTACCAACTTCAACCCTGCCGAGACGACTATCAATCGTGGAACCGAGCCCAAGCTTCAACAGCTCTGGCAGGCAAATATCGGCAGCAACGGCACACCTCCGTCCGGCGCGCCCAGTGTGGCCAACGGCAGGGTATACGTCGCCAGCAGCACGGCGGACGGTCCCAACTTCTTTGCATTCGACGCCGTCACGGGCGTGCGTGCCTGGACTGCCGGCGTGGGCCACATCGAGGTGGGGTGCTTCAACGTCGGTGTCGGCGCGACCCCTGCAATTGCAGGAGACACTGTGATCGCGGGCGGAGGGGACGCGGCCTACTACGGGCTCGACGCTGCTACAGGAGCGCAGCGCTGGAGGCAGGCTCTGAACGTCGGCAGTAGCGGCTTTCCGTGGGCCTCGCCGCTCGTTTCGGGCGATCGCGCCTACCTCGGCGTAGCATCTCGTTGCGACGATCCATCCGTGCGAGGCGAGCTGCGTGCGGTCAATACGGCAAGCGGCGCGCTGCAAGCCAACGTCTACTTTGCCTCCGAAGGGAACGCGGGGGCGGGCATCTGGAATTCGCCCGCCTTGAGCCCCGACGGCAACACGCTCGTTGCCGCCACAGGCGAGGACTTCAGGGGTGTCAACGGACCTTATACGCGGGCGATAGTTACGCTCGATCCGGTGACCCTGCAGATCCGACAGGTTGATAAGGAGGGAGCCACAGGCGCCGACCTGGATTATGGTAGCACGCCGGTGATTTTCCACGACGCCTCGGGCCGTGTGCTTACGGGCGCGAACCACAAAGACGGAACTTTCTACGCATTCGTGCTCGACAAGGTAGGCTCCGGACCGCTCTGGTCGCGCGCGACCGGCACAGCAGTCGGTATGATGCCCGCTTACGACCCGACAGTGGGCGACGGCGGCACGCTCTTCATAGCGGCAAAAGGGTTGATATATGCGGTTGACCCCGCAACGGGCAAGGACCGCTACCCTCGTGTCAATGTCGGGCAGACGCACGGTAATATGGCCCTGGCATCGGGATTGATCTTCGCCAACACAGGCTCTGCCGGTTTGCAGGTTCTGGACGAGGCCACAGGCGCGCACCTGCGAACCCTTCAGCCGAGCAACGCGGGGGCAGCCTACTCGGGCGTGGCTGTCTCGAACGGCGTTGTCTACTGGCTCTCGGGATCAGAGTTGAATGCCTGGGGTCTCCCCTCTTCTCCGGCCACTCCTGCTTCCACTCCGGCGGCCTCGCCAACGGCTGGCACCGGCTTCGCGGACCAGGCATTCAACCGGCTCTGGAGCCGCACCGACAGCCTTGTGGCTAACCACAGCGCGAACAGGTCCTGGCTGTGGGGCCCTGCTCCCATCACAGGAGGGCTGAACGAGGCATACGCTGAGGGCCGTGCCGGCCTTCGGCTTGTGCAGTACTTCGATAAGAGCCGCATGGAGATCAGCCACCCTGAGGCGGACCCGAAAAGCGCCTTCTATGTGACCAACGGGCTCCTGGTGGTCGAACTGATATCGGGCCGTCTTCAGGTGGGCGATCACTCTTATGAGACCCGCTCGCCGTCCACTGCGAACGTAGCGGGCGACGTGAACGACACTCAGGCTCCAACCTATAAGAGCTTTGTGGGAGTTGCCAACACCACCCTGGGTGACCACAAAGCGCCCGACCGCACCGGACGTACCTCGACGGCGACGCTCGACCGAACAGGCACAGCAGGAGACGACCCATCAAAGAGCCGCTACAGTGGGCTCGACTTTGTTCACTACGAGGCAAGCGTAGGGCACAACATCCCTCGCATCTTCTGGGATTTTCTGAACAAGACGGGGCCTGTTGCCGAGAACGGCCAGGCAGTGCAAGGTCCTTTAAGCTCGCCATGGTTCTACGCAAGCGGTTTGCCGATCAGCGAACCTTATTGGACGACAGTTCGCATCGCCGGGGTGCCAACTGACGTGCTTGTGCAATGCTACGAGCGGCGGGTGCTGACCTACACTCCGTCGAACCCTGCTGCGTTTAGAGTGGAGATCGGCAATGTGGGCCAGCATTATTATAGCTGGCGCTACAAAGGCGGTTGAGCTCTGCATGATATACCCTCCGAAATGGCTCCGAAATGACTTCCAGCACTGAATTTCAATAGAAGGGAGCAAAGAAGAAAGAACCGGCAACCACTTCATGGTTGTCGGTTCTTTCTTCTTTCTTCTTTCTTGAGGGCACGCCACTCTGAACTCTCTCAGCAGCCTTTGCAGAAGCGAGACGCATGGCAGCTGAAAGCTCGGGCTACAGGCTTCCAATTCTGTGGACGGCTCGTCGTGCATCAAGGAGCCGATGTGTCCTTAGAATCAAAGGTCCAAGACATAGAGTCTCACCATTCTCTAATTATTCTGACGGCCCCATTTAATGCTCAGCCGTTATGATGATAATATACCGGCAAACAAGCAGACGATTTATTCGACTATGAGGCAAGAGAGAAAGACGAGGAGGACGGGCGATGAACAACGGCGAGGGGATGGCAGGGACTGGTACTGATGCTGAGCGGTTAGCACGGGTGCTGGTGGTTGATGACGAGCCTTTGATAGTGCAGATGCTGACAATTGCGCTCACATACGAGAAATTCGAGGTGAGCGTGGCTCGCGACGGGCATGAGGCGATCTTGAAGGCCAGCCAGATGAAGCCGGACCTTGTCATCCTCGATGTGATGTTGCCCGGCATGGACGGCATCGAGGTTTGCCGTAGGCTACGCAGCGGCAGCGATGTCGGCATCTTGATGCTAACGGCGCGGGGCGACGACGAGGACCAGGTTGTGGGTCTCGAAAGTGGAGCCGACGACTACTTGCCTAAACCTTTTACCCTGCCGGTTCTGCTCGCTCGGATGAAGGCTATATTACGGCGGAAGGGGATCAACCTCCAGAGCACGCTGCGAGCAGGCGACGTCGCGCTGGACCGACTAACTCGCAAGGTATCGCGCGGGGAGCAGCAAGTGGAACTGACCCCGCGCGAGTTCGACCTGCTGGAGATGCTGCTATCCCACCCGCGCCAGGTCTTCTCGCGCGAAGCCATCCTCAACCGTGTATGGGGCTACGACTATTTTGGCGATACCAACGTGGTGGACGTCTACGTGCGTTACCTCCGAGAGAAGTTGGGCGACGAAAGCCGCACCCTCATACGCAGCTTGAGGGGAGTGGGATATGCGCTGGAGCCATCCACACCAGGGACTGTAAATGAAGGTGAATGACGTGAGTTCAGCGCCTGGCTCTGTACTTCACGGGTCAGTAGATCCTGCGGCGCGCTCGGGGGGCGTGTCCAGCGGCATGTCGCGTTTGCTCTGGAGTGTGCCACTTGGCTGGCAACTGAGCGCACTTTACACTTTGCTACTTGCTATTACCCTGGGCCTCGTCGGCCTCCTAGTCTACACTCAGCAAGAGCAGTTTCTAGTGCAAGACGCTGCCTCACGTCTTGTGCAGGCGGCGCGTGCGGTTACATTAGCCTCAGCGGTTGACACTTCGGACGCCGGAGGGCATGGTGGTGACCATGGTCAAGGGGGACAAGGACGACCGCCGTCAGACGAGGACCTTGCCCGCATCCTCAGCGCTCCGGAAGTTACCGTAGCGATTCTCGATGGTACCGGCAAGATCATCACCACCACCCGTGGGTTAGCGGGCGACACTGCACCTGTGGTTGACGCTCCGAGCCCCGCGCAAGTTTCGGCGGCCCTGGCGAGCGATCTTCCTGTACAGTGGACCGCCACCCGCCCCGACGGAAGCCGGCGCGTGGTCGTGCTGCTGCGTATTGCTGGGCGTAACCTCAGCGATATAGGGGCATCTACGTACCCTGCACAGGGCGGAGGGATCTCTCAGCCGAGTGCCTCCGGTACTCAACTGCTTTTACAGTCCGCAGGGTTGGCTGCCGCCGATGCCGCCATCAAGCAGCTTGGAACTTACCTGCTCCTCGGGGTGCTGGGCGGCACAATTGCCGGTCTCGTGCTGGGTATTGCCTTCACACGGTTGGTGCTCCGGCCACTCGATCGAGTAGCCGATACGGCAGAAGCGATCGCCGACGGAGACCTGCATCGCAGGCTGCAACTACCCGAGGGCCGCAACGAGGTCGCACGTCTGGGCAAAACGTTCGACCATATGGTGGGCCAATTGGTGGCCTCGTTAGAGGCGCAGCGCCGCTTTGTCGCCGACGCCTCGCATGAGCTGCGCACGCCTCTAACTTCTCTCAAAGGCCTTGCTGAGATTCTGATGATCGGGGCACACGGCAATGACACCCGCGTTGTAGAGCAGTCGGCGAGCGCAATCAATAGCGAACTGGAGCGCTTGATACGTCTTGTCACCGACCTGCTGACCCTCTCACGGCTGGATAGCTCCGGGGGTACGGCCAGACGCGCCAACCTCCCACCTGAGCAGACTAGGATCGATGTCTGCACAACTATTGAGGCTGCAACTGCGCAGATGGAGCCCCTTGCCGGAAGGCATCACGTTCGCCTCACGCGGCAATGCGAAGGTCCCCTGTGGGTATTTGGTGACCCGGGTCAGATGAAGCAGGTACTTCTGAATTTGCTTGACAATGCGCTACGCTATACGCCTGCGGGCGGTGAGGTGGGCTTGCGTGCCACTCACCAGGGAGGCAAAGCCAGGCTGGAGGTTTGGGATACCGGCTCGGGGATCAGTGCGCGGGAACTTCCCCATATCTTCGAGCGTTTTTACAGAGGCGACGCCTCGCGCACGCGCGCTACGGGCAACAGTGGCCTCGGACTGTCCATCGTCCGCACTATTATCGAGGCAACTGGTGGCACCATCGAGGTCAACTCGACCCCCGGGCAAGGTACGCGCTTCACAATTACTCTCCCTCTTGCAAGCGGGCAGGCACCAGATCGCGAAGAGTCAGGCGGGACGACGTAGCATAGCGCCTTTGCGGGTCATGTGTGGTGCCAAAGTATAACCAGTTTCAATCTGGGTCACCTATGCGAGCAGGTCAGCATCTCGAACAACGTTGATTCGTGCTGCTCGACAGGAGTGAGCACGAATACGACCAGTTTACCTTTGCCTTCACACCTGGCGTGAATTCGGATCTCGATTTGCAATTACTTATCGTCGGGAAGAGCGGCAAAATCGTTTTGAGTTTTCGTATACCATTCCATCCCCGATGCTGGATCTTTCCACATATCTTCCATCATTTTTACTGCGTCGTTGTGTGCTTCGTCTCCATTTGCAACCATTTCTCTAAAATGTGTTTCTCCCGCCTTAATTACTTCATCTGCGGTGCTTCCAGGGAGCGCTGCGTTGCACGGTCCTCCCAGTTGTCTACAAGTCATTGTCTTCATAATTGATCGCTCCTTTCCTAGAAAGTATACCATACGTACTTCAGTGACTCATGTTAGGCAGTAGCGACTGACTTCACGCTTGACCGTCGTCCGTTTAGCAGCGAAAATCGTGCGTAACGTGAGTTAGTGATTCCTCACGGCTTCTCTCATTATCTGGTTGCATCCTTAATTGGAAGGCCGCCCTTTGCGCCCTTTGTGTGAGCATCGCGGGCGCCTGATGTGCGCTCGCTGCGCGTCTGCCAACTCACGTCATCGTTTTGGGCTTATGCCTTCTAGTACTGCACGAGCTGAATAGTGATCGTTTTCTTTCCTTCTTGCTCACCCTGTGAGCAAGAAGGAAACTGATCAGACTTTGCTGGTGAGGTACTATCTTAACGGACTTTGAAAACAGGATCTAGTGCACATTTGAGCAATCTCTGAGCTTAAAAAGGGCAAAAGCTAGGACGTGACTGGAAGCTGCTCTGGGCACTGACGCAACACTATCCCGGATGCCTTATACTGTACTCTCACGTCTGTACGTTTATCCCTACTCTTGGCTGGCGGTCCTAGGAGTGAGTGGCCGTGACCATAAGGAGCGTGATTTTCTTCAAGGCTTCAGGTGATCCCGAGGAGAGCCGAAGACGCTGCGGCCGCATGGCTCATCGCGCGTTGTTCGTTGCCCCATTTCTCCTCATATTTCTGCTTGCCCTCTCTGTACGCGTACTCTACTGGAGCGATGCGCGCGGCTACAGCGTGGGAGCTGACGAGCCCGATTATGTGGTGCCCGCGCAGACGCTGGTGCGCGATGGCCGCTACGTTGACACCTTTATATCGCGCAATCGGCCCTGGACACGAGTGCCCCTCACGTCGCTCTTCTTCGCAGGATCGTTTCTCTTTGTGCCCGACGCAGCAGCCTCGCATGCCGAGGGCGACGAGGACGCCTCTATGCAGCCTCGTTACAGCGCCCTCAACCTGGCCCAGATCGCACTCAGCCTGGTTACGCTCGCCCTGATTATGCTCCTCACCGCGCGCGCCTTCCCCGCGCGAGCGCGAAGGGCTGCATTGATAGCTGGGCTCATTGCCGCGCTCTACCCTCCCCTGGCAAGCAGCCCGGCTCAGCGGGCACTCAGCGAGCCGTTGTCCATAATGTTGATTCTTGCTGCGCTGTACGCTCTGTCCTGGTGGTCGCCGGACGCTACAGGGAGGCGTACTCTGTGGGTTGCGCTTGCGGCGGGAGCATTGCTGGGCCTCGGTGCGCTCACTCGCTCGGTTGCAGTGGCTTTCTTGCCTTTCGTATGGTTCTGGTATTTTGTTGTTTGCTATACAGCTTCCGCCAATGGTAAGAGGAAAAGCGCCTTGAGAACGGAACCTGAAGGGCAACATGCTGCGACGGAAAGAGCCAGAGACACTGTTGTGCCTCCCTTGCTTGACGTTATGCGCTCTCGACTCCGCTCTGCTGCAAAGCCCTTGACGGCTTCAGCACTCACGACGGTGGCTTGTCTGCTGGTGATTGCGCCCTGGACCTTCTACAACTTCCTCCAGTATCGCAGCTTTCTACTGCTGGAAACGGCCAACGCCACTGCCTACTGGAACTACCACAATTACCGGGGCGAAGACTACTTTGCCCGCCTCGCCGCGCTGCCCGATCCTGCCGACAGGCTGTCGCTCATCGTCAAGGAAGGTACTGCCAACATCATCGAGTACCCCGAACGGGCGCTCCACACCAGCCTCTTCGCCTTCGGCTATTTCTGGCATTTGGAGAGC
>JALYYZ010000103.1 GCA_030945985.1 Chloroflexota bacterium | reverse complement strand
GAGTTGTCGAGTGGCATACGTGTGGAAGGTGTGACGCGGCACGACGTGCAGGCTGAGCTGTGGGCGAAGCGCGGGCTGGTAAAGACCTTCGGTATACGCAGCACGATACACATCTTCCCGTCAGACGAGCTGACCCTCTGGCTGGCGGCTCTGCGGGCGCGGGCTGCTCTCGATGTGCAAAGAGAGCAGTCTTTGGGCATGGACGCCGGACAACTGAAGGCGATATTAGAGGCCATCGAGGATGCGCTTGACGGGCAGCGGTTGACCCTGAAGCAGCTTGGCGTCGAGATAGTGCGGCGGGCAGGCTCCTGGACGGGGGAGGTAAAGGGGCAAGCCTGGAGCGGCGGATGGCCTCGGTGGCGGAGCGCCCTGCACGAGGCAGCCCTGGCCGGCATCCTCGTCTATGGCCCCCCGGAGGGGAACGAGGTGACGTTCGTGCGTCTCGACCAATGGACGACCGGCAACGGGCACGAGGACGATCCCGACACGGCCCTGGTAGAGGTCTTTCGCCGTTACCTGCGGGCATACGGTCCGGTGACGCCGCGCGACTTTGCTCAGTGGTTCAACATCCCACCCCGCGCGGCTCGTGACCTGGCAGTGACGCTCCGGGAGGAATTGGAGGAGGTAGATGTGGAGGGCCATCGAGCCTATCTGCTGCGTGATGATGTATGGCCGGGCGGCCCTGCGGAGGGACTGCCGGTGCGCCTCCTGCCGCACTTCGACTGCTACGTGATTGGCTGCCACCCACGCGACCAACTGCTGCCGCCCGACTGGGCAGAGCGCGTGCCTCCCCGCACCATCCCGAGCCAGCTACCTACCCTGCTGGTCGACGGCAAGGTAGCGGGTATATGGCAGCGCCAGGCAAAAGGCGGGCAGGTAGAGGTGCGCGTGGAACCCTTTCTGGCCCTGGACGCGCGGCAACAACGCGAGCTGGAGGAGGAAGCCGCCAGGATAGGGTCTATTCTGGGAGCCGAAGCGAGCCTGACTGTCGGACCTGTGATGGTACGCCCACACCTGTAGGTTTGATAGCTGCCGGCTGGGAGTCAGCCATATATCGAATACGCGAGAAGTAGGGGGAGGAGCTACCAACTGCCATTCTGCACCTGTCAAGAAGCTTGGTAACACAATGGAGGCAGAGTGGTGGTTACGTGAATGCTGCTGATTGATGTATAATACTTCAACAATCTTGAAGGAATATTCAGATGGCATACAGAGATACTCGCCAGGCCCTCATATTTGTAACAAGTGGTCAGGGTGGCTACTTCACGGCGAAGCAGGCTCTCTCAGTTGGTTACGCCTACCCGGAACAACACTACCATGTCACCATCGGCAACTGGGAGAGGGTGCAACGCGGCATATTTCGTCTGAATGGCTACCCAGAGCCACCTCGCCCGGATCTGGTAATACTAACGCTGGCAAGCAGTAACCGTCGCGGCGATACACAGGCGATCATATCGCACGAAACAGCACTCGATCTGCATGAGATCAGCGACGCTAATCCAGCGCATGTCCACCTGACCGTCCCACCGGGTTTCCGCAAAAGGATCGGCGAGCACGTTGTGCTACACACCGGCTCTGTCTCAAACGCCGAATGGGAAGACTATGGTGGCTACCGGGTCACGACTCCGTTACGTACCATCCTCGATATTGCATCGAGTCCGGTGAGCTGGACCTATCTGAATAGTGCCGTTGATGATGCTCTCCGACGCGGACTACTGCGGCAAAAGGAGCTACAGGCGCTGGTCCATTCTTCTACTAACCCTGGACGAGAAAGGATCCAAGAGGCTCTGAGCCTTTACGCGAGCAAAGCAGGAGAGTTAGCAGGCAGTCGTTAGCCTATACCTGCACGAGCACCCACCATTACCGAGGAGAGGCAATGCCGCAGCCGGCACAGCGTTACCAAACGTCAGAAGCATTCCGCACGGCGCTTGAGGCGCGCCTCAAGCACTTATCAGAACAAATTGATCTCGCGCGCCTGCGGCGCATCGTTGCTTTCGAGAGGCTCCTTGCTCGGCTCTTCACACAGGAAGGTGAAAGCGCCGAAGTAGATCCACCCTGGATGTTGAAGGGCGGTTACTCATTTGAGTTGCGCATACACACCGGGGCTAGATCAACCAAAGATCTGGACATCACCAAAGCAGCCCGGAACGCACTTGCTGTTGCGTATTGTCTTGGCATTAAAGGCTGACCCTCGTGCGCCGCGCCCTCTGCTCGGCTGCCTGGAGTGCGGAGTGTATCCAGGCTTTAGTTTGTTCGCTACCTTCGGCCAGCAGTAATTGGGTAGAACGTACCATTCCCTTTCGCAAGGCATCATAGACAGCATCCGCCAGATACGGCCAACCGGAGGGACTTCCAGCTATATCGACGATAGTCCGCAAAGGTGTGGTTACACGATAACCTTCAAATTGCTCCCAATCGCTCCCGGTTAGCCGTCCACGGTGAATTATGACGCCCGCAGGCATCTCTTTGCGAAAGGACACAGGTACGGTAATATGAATGCGCTCTGGGTTAGCGTCGCTCAACTCATATATGGTTAGAGCGGTCTCGTGTGATACAACCGCGTGGGGCTCACCTGAGCGGTCATTACTGAGCAAAGTTAGAGCTATCAGATCTGGACGACATGGCAGCGGATAATCACGAAGCCTGTAAATGCCACGCCCCTCCCTGATCCAGTCTCCTGTCTGTGTATGGTAATGCTGGACGCGGTAGCTGTAACCTGCGGACAGCGCCTGCTGTGCGGTGAAGTATCCACCCTGTTCCCCGGCAATAACTGCCAAAGTGTGCCGTTTATTCATCACCTGGTTACTATACACAATACTTACGGTTTATGTAAGTGTTGTGCGCAATAGTGATGATCTAAGCAATATACTTACATTTCATGTAAGTATTACGTGGAATGCGCCTCCACCCTACGGGATTGTTCCAGCACTCTGGATAGGCTCGTTCAGAGGTGTGTGCGCAAAACGGTGGTCACCATACAAAGCGCATACTGGGCTGGCTACTTCTCGCTACATCAACTACCAGTAAGCGCCTACCCCTTTGTTAGGAGGCAGGCGCTTACTGGTGGACCAGACAGAGATCATCCTGCTTTACCGGCTTCCTCAATCACACTGCTAAAGTCTCGGTTCATGTTGATCGGCTCTGAAAAGACCAGTCTATAACCGTCAGGGTCTTCGATCGTGCATTCACGCGCATTCCAGGGCATCTGCGCGGGCGGCGCGACTATCTTTGCGCCACGGGCCTCTGCACGGGCGGCGATCTCGTCCACTGTTTGCTCTGCTAGATAGGCGCTGAAGCTGAAGGTAACGCCCAACCCACGGCGGCCCGACTCAACAGGACGCGCGCCGAGCAGCAGATCGGCATATTTCACCCACCGCAGATGTGCCAACAGAGGTATGCCGCCTGGCCCCTGCATGGTAAATATATGGTGGAAACCGAGCGCCTCCTGGTACCATTGCGAAGATGCCGCCAGGTCTGTCACGTTGAGGATGGGAAAAGAGGGCATTGGGTAGATTTCTTCGTTCGTTTCCATTTTAGGGTCGCTCCTTACTCACATTTTGGTTGTCATCTTTGAGGTTACCTGCTACAAGCGAAATAATAAAGCATAGGTCTCAGAGAGTGCTATCCAGGAATGCCTGCCATGTTGCGCGATATGCCGCCCTATCCGCCTCGGAGAGGAACGCTGCTTCAAGCGCATTGAGGTTTAGCTGCCATAGCTCGGGCCAGGTGAATCCCTGGCGAGCGAGCAAGAGGTATTCGTCATTCAAGCTGGTCGAGAACATCGAGGGATCGTCAGAGTTCACAGTTACATAAACTCCCCCGTCGACCAGCCTGCGAATAGGGTGGGGCTGACCCGGCGCAACTACGTGGAGGCGGTAGTTGCTGGCAGGCGAGACCTCTAACGGCACATGGGTGCTGCGCAAGTAGGCGATCAGCTCCTCATCTTCCAGGGAGCGCACGCCGTGGCCGATCCTCTCAGCATGCAGGGCGCGCAGTGCCCCCCACACGCTGGCAGGGCCTGCCGTCTCCCCGGCGTGAGCTACTAAGTGCAAGCCCTGGCGGCGCGCTTCGCCAAAAACATCCTCGAACAGTTCGGGCGGGAAGCCCGTCTCTATCCCTCCCAGCCCCAGGCCGATGAATAGCCCACGCCGCTGCCCTTCCAGGACGAAGTCGAGCACCCGGTGTCGTGATTGGGGCTGCTCGCGAGCAATATCCGGGATGAAGAGAATACGGGTGCCATAAAGCTCCTCACCGCACTTCACCCCTTCAGCCAACGCGTCCAGTAGATCGGCCACAGGCAGCTTGTCGAGCAAGAAAGTAGCGCTCAAGAAGACTTCACAGTACTTTATGTTCTGCTGCGCCTGCCGGTGGGCGAAGCTCTCGACCATAAGAGCATAGTCGCCAGGCGTGCGCATGCAGCTCACCGTCAGGAGGTAGACCTCTACGAAATGGTTAAAGTCGCGAAAGCTGTAGAAGGCCTTCCACTCGTCGAGGTTTGCCACCGGCAGTGTGATATGGTTGCGCCGGGCCATGGTCCACAC
>JALYYZ010000255.1 GCA_030945985.1 Chloroflexota bacterium | reverse complement strand
TCTTTGTTGGCTTTTATAGGCTGTGCATTACTGTTGCCCAGGCTGCTCCTCTTTGGCCGGTTTGCCCTGTCTCTAGTGACCTCGCCGTGGCAGTTTGACTACGATGAAGGCATCAACCTCAATGTCTCTCTGCTACTGGCTGCCGGGAAGAATATATACCCACATAACGGACCTGATGCATTCCTCTCGGCACCTTACTCACCTCTCTTTCATCTGCTTGTCGCACCCTTTACGTGGGTGACGGGCCCATCGTTTGCGGCCGGGCGGGCACTTTCCCTGGCGTGTACCATATGCATAGCGATACTTCTTGCTTACGTTGTCTGGAGGGCCACGAAGGTGTGGGCATTAGGGGTCGTCTCAGGCGCATTATGGCTCTCCCTCTCCCCGGTCATCGTCTGGTCCAGCTTCTATAAACAGGACATGCTGGCCCTCTTCCTGGGCTTAGCAGGTCTCTCCTGGGCTCTTACGTTTACTCAGGGTCGTCGCCTCTATGTAGCGGCGCTTCTCTTTGCGCTTGCCTTCTACGCAAAGCAGACGGGGCTGAGCGCCGCCACAGCTACGGCACTCTGGCTTCTCCTGCGTGCTCCGAAGTCTGGTATTCGCTTCTCTGCCGCGCTCTGTCTGATGTTGGTGCTCCCCTTCGCTCTAGGCAACATCTTGTTGCGGGGAGGACCCTGGGAACATATGATCGGGAACAATATTCTCCCCTGGAACGGCTGGCGCTTCTGGTGGTCGCTCCACCGGCTGTGGGGCGAATATTGGCCTCTGGTACTCTGGAGTGGGACGAGCACAGTGGTGGGCGCTCTTCTCGTGCTCTCTAGCTTGCTACGTGATCGCACAGGTGGTGCCCGAACGTCGTGTATGAAGATGCGTGAGAGACTAATGCATCCATACACACTCGTGGTTATATGCTTCCTCTTAGGCTGGGCGTCTACCCTGGTGCAGATAGGCTACGAAGGCGCCAACTTCAACCACCTGCTCGATGCTCTGCTACCCACTTGCATGCTATCAGCCCTTTCGATAGTCTGGCCCCTAAGGCGGCTCAATTCGCTATTCAAGGTAGAAAATGATGTTCCATCCTCCATTTTGGGGATGATCGGGCTCGCGGCTATAGCTCTTCTCGTGGCGCTATCTTTAGGACAGATTTACTCATTCAGAGATCCCGGCACGTGGTTTTACAATGCCTGGCCCAATCACAAGAGTGATACTCAGATGCGCGCCTTTTCTGACCTGCTGGCTCGTACACCAGGTGAGATATATTCTGAGGACGCGTACTTGCTGCTCAGCACCGGCCATCGTGTGTTGTACGATGATCCGTCGACCTTCGAATCGCTTGCACAGCTCGGTCGCTGGGATGATGCTCGATTTGTACAGTCGTTTCGCTCACGCCGCTTTGCCCTGGTACTTCTTTCGCCGCGAAGCGTAAGGTGGACAAATGGGGCGCGCGCCGCCTTCAATGCTAATTATGTGCTCCAGTCTAGCGGCATTCTGGAAGTCTACGGGCCACGTCGTAGCAACGACCGCAGGTGCGCACGTGCAGCACATGGGGGACCCTGGAAGAGCCGGCTTGCTGCTTGTGCTTTACTACCGGAGTTTCAATTCGAGCCTACATGTCCTTAGCTGTGTAGCATGTGGAGTCCAGCTCATGCAATTGCCGTCGATCAGCGTGGACCACAGGTGCCGGAGATGTGTTGTCGCACATGCCGTTAGGTTGCATACCTGCAGCAATGAGAGCCGCTGCCGTATCATTCTTGTAAGGACCATCGTCTGCATAGTTGCCTCTATTTGAAGTTCGGAGCCGGCTTTTCGAGCAAAGGTCCGCATCATGAGGTGAGCGGTATTCACGCCTTTTTCATCTCTTTCTGGTATTGTTATGCTGTTAGCTTGGTATAGGGAGTCGGAATGCGTATATTGCTTGTTGAGGATGAACCTAAGATCGCGGCCTTTATCCGCAAGGGGCTCAGAGAAGAATCTTATGCCGTCGATGTAGCCGCGGATGGCGAGCAGGGGTTGGATTACGCCATATCGGTTGAGTACGACCTTATTATCCTGGACATCCTCTTGCCCAAGCTCAGCGGCCTCGAGCTTTGCCGCGAGCTGCGGCAGAGCGGGATAACCACTCCCGTGCTGATGCTCACAGCGCTCGACACGGTGGACAACCGTGTTGACGGCCTCGATAGCGGCGGGGACGACTACCTGGTCAAGCCGTTTGCGCTCAAAGAATTACTGGCGCGCCTGCGAGCCCTGGCGCGCCGGCCTGCTGCCGTACAAAGTACCGTCTTTAGGCTTGCTGATCTCCAGGTGGACATGGCGAGCCACACAGTGGCGCGTGCGGGCAGACCAATTGAACTGAGCCTTAAGGAATACAGCCTGCTCGAGTTGCTGTTACGCAATACGAATCGAGTTATCACGAGAGCAATAATAGCAGAGCATGTATGGGACGAGGAATTTACCAGTGAGTCGAACATTGTGGACGTATATATACGCAACCTGCGCCGTAAGATCGACGATGAACACGCGCTGAAGCTGATCCATACCGTGCGCGGCGTTGGCTACAAGCTATCCGAAGGTACGGCAGAGGGATAGGCCAGGGAGGATGAACACCCATCATGGTCTTCTGGGTCCGGTCCCTCAGGCGGGCACCATACGCGTGCGCCTCACCCTATGGTATGTGCTGCTGCTTGCCATGATTCTTCTCCTGTTCAGCGGCGCCCTCTATTTCCTGCTGGACAACAGCCTCGACGCGCACATCGACAGCGACCTGCGGGTCTCATCAGAACAAGCGGTGGGTGTTGTACAGCAGCAAGACGGCCAACTTGTAGTTCAGCGCGCCGAGGGCGAGAGCGAGTTGAGCCCCCTGGCTGAGCGGGGTGTCCTTGCGCGAGTACTCACGGTGGACGGGAAGATCATCGAAAGCGTAGGCCCTTTTAGCACGCTGCCGGTTCTCCCGACCACTCTGGAGGCCGCAAAAGGTGGACAGCCTTTTCTTAGCGACGCGACGCTGCCGAGCGACGGCAGTCTGGTTCGCCTCTATACTATCTCCTATGCGGAAGCTGGCAAGCTATATGGATACGTCCAGGTGGGAGAAACGTTGAAGTCTGCCCAGGATACTTTGCAGGTGCTACTGCTTGTTATGGCGATTGCTGTGCCTGTCGTTCTCCTCCTAGCCAGTGCGGGTGGTCTCTTCCTCGCCAATCGGGCCTTGTCGCCTATTGACCGGATTACGCAGGCCGCACGGCGTATCGGTGCGGAGGATCTGACGCAGAGGTTAGATCTCAATTTGCCCGATGATGAAGTTGGACGCCTGGCGCGCACCTTTGACGCCATGCTCGACCGCTTGCATGAAGCATTTCACCGCCAGCGCCAGTTCACCTCCGACGCCTCCCACGAGATGCGCACTCCACTGACGATTATGAAAGGGGACATTGGCCTGGCTCTTAACAGGCAGCGAAGCGCGGCTGCCTACAGGGAGACGTTGGCGAGTCTCGATGAGGAGGTGGACCGCCTCACGCGCCTGGTTGAGGATCTCCTCTTACTGGCCAGGGCAGACAGCCCTCAGTCGCTTACTAGGAGCGATGAGGTAGACCTTGCTGAGGTTCTGGGCAGGGTTGTGGAGCAAGTACGCCCCCTCGCCGCAGCCGGGAGACTCGATCTCTCGCTGGCCGTAGATGGGCAACTGCATGTGCTCGGAGATGTGGATAAACTGGTCAGGCTCTTCCTGAACCTCTTTGACAACGCTATCAAGTATACTCCACCAGGCGGGCGTATAACGGTCAGGGCAATCGCAACTGAGCCGCGTGCCTTGATAGTAGAAGTTGTGGACACGGGACCGGGAATTCCCACAGAGCAGTGCGAGCAGATATTCGAGCGCTTCTACAGGTCCGACGCGGCTCGCTCGCGCTCTGACGGAGGGGCCGGGTTGGGGCTCTCGATTGCTCAGTGGATAGCTGTGGCTCACGGGGGGAACATTACCGTACAGAGTACTCCTGGGGCAGGAAGCGTATTCCGCGTGCGACTGCCCAGGCACGGCAGCTGAGCCGGTTCTGTTCCATGGTCGGCACGATTCATCGGCCTTTAATCTCCCTGTGCTACGCTTTAGAGTGACGTCGTCCACAAAGACCCGTAGAGGATGCAACGTCCCCAAGGAGTAAAGATTGAATCTCTTAAAGCACCGCGCGCTATGGAAGGTGCTCACCATGTCTACTATGCTCTTTACAGCCTCCCTTACGTTAGCCGCGTGTGACACTCAGGGGACGCATGCACCC
>JALYYZ010000433.1 GCA_030945985.1 Chloroflexota bacterium | reverse complement strand
GCCTATTGGAGAGCGAATTCGCGCTCAGATCACTGTTCATCATTGCCCTTCTCATGCACGTCTTTCCAGATATAAAGTCTAGCAAAGTGCGCAGCCAATATGCCTATGGCCTCGACCATTGAGATCTATAGGGCTTACGCAGTTGGCGCGTCGTACGGCGTCATATTGGTAAAATCGTGCCTGCTCGAATGGCTTCCCATGTGTGGCATACAAACGCTCAGCGCCCTAAGTCTTAATCTAACGGTAATTGGGTTTCAGTACGCCTGCCTCAGCAGCCACAGCATTAGAAGTCAATGACCAAGCTATAACCGGCAGCGCCACTCACTCAGACTACTACCTTGCCGTGCCAGCCACGCCATGACTCGCGCCGCTCCCATTCCTGACTGTCCACACCTTCATTGCTATTCGCGCCCCAGCGCCAGGCCGCTATATCGACTATCAGTAGCACAACGCCGAATATTAAAACACCTATCACGGTGACCCTCCATCAGCAGTTGCATACCTCTTGTGCCATTTGGCACCACTCTCCATGATGAGCAGCATACATTGCTTCTACCTGTATAATACAAGGTAGAAGAGCGATATTGAATAACCTTTCGAAGGCAGTATTGATGCTGATCCTTAACTTCCCAGGAGCATGCTATGATAAACTTACAAATCGAAGGTCCATTAGACGATGTTGGTATGCAGATCCTTGAGGCCTTGCAGAGAGACGCCCGCATCTCCTTTAGCGAGCTTGGGCGGCAGATCGGCATGTCGCCACCGGCGGTTGCGGAGCGCGTGCGCCGCATGGAGGACGCTGGTATCATCACCGGCTACCATGCCCAGGTGAATCTAGCCAAAGTCGGCTTCCCCATCACGGCATTTGTTCGCGTGAACGCAGGCCGGCACTGCTCGCAGCTCGGTTCCATACTGAAGAGCGTGCCCGAGGTAATGGAGTACCACCGCGTTACGGGCGACGATAGCGGCATCATCAAGCTGGTGGTCTCCTCCGTGGCTCATCTTGAGGTGGTTATCGATCAACTGGCGAGCTACGGCACGACCACCACCTCGATTGTGCTCTCCAACCCCATCACCGAGCGCATCATCACCCGAGAGATGATGTGCCATGAAGACAAAGCGACGGTGCTGGAAGTACAAGCAGGTTGATGCGCCTTTAGATCAGAGTGCTATGCCTGCTGCCCGGCTCCTTCCTGGTCATAGCAAGCGTCGGCTTCATAGCGCCCAATGCAACGGCGCTGGCGCTGGAGGAGCATCGTGCCACTGCGGGCAGCGCGTCGGCCCTGCTTGGCGTGTTGCAATACGTTATAGGGGCTGCGGTTGCTCCTCTGGTCGGTATCAGCGGCACAGGCACAGCGCTCCCCATGACTGTAATCATGGCTCTGCTCAGTAGCGCGGCCTGCGTGACCTTTGCACTATTGACGAGCTGCGCCCGCAGAGATGAGCAGCTCCAATCGCTTGCGCACGATCAGCAGGCCTGATTGGGATACTCTGCTTGTACATGAGTTTCTTGCCGGTGTAAAGGAACCACGCAAATTGTCCCTTCTGCTATAAACAACTTAACGCGCGTCGCCTCCTGTGCCTCGCCGAAAATGAGGTAAGACGAGCACTTGCTATGGTAGCGGGGATTGTAGACCATAGTTTACCCTTATCGGAACTGCTGTGGCACCGAGTGCCTGACACTGTGTGACCAGGCTCGGAGGCGAATACCACGGCCAACTATCCCGGTCCCAGTTCCTTATTTGAGGCTACTCTCAAACCTTTCAAACACGAACGGAGGCCGCTGCATGGCCACACTCTTGCACACCTACCGCTTGTCGAGCCTCTTCCAAAGCAACAGGAATCATGAGGGCGAGTGAGATCCTTGATGCTGGTCAGCTGAGTAGATGCCGATCTCAGGCATGGACGACACAAGTAGCGTATCCAGGGCCCATGCCTTGATTCTTTGGAAGAAAATAGCCCAACTTAGGTATTGACAAACAGAACTTTATCTAATATAATCAGAAGTATTAGCGCAAGCGGTCTGTATAGCCACAAACCTTCGCGAAAAGGCGCAAAGCGCGCAGCCAGGTGGCTAAACAGATCAGCGTCGTCACAATCTTGCAAAGTAGCAGGAGGAGCACCGAATGAAATTCGGTTTTGAAACGAACGCCTGGGGTGGTGTGGTTGGACATCCTGCGGGCGTCACATCGGTGAAGGACCTTTTTTACCTCGCCCCCGGGTCCGATGAGAGAGCTCTCGGGGAGATATCCAGAGCCGGATATCAGGGCTTTGAGCTTTTCGACGGGAACCTGGTCGCTTATGAGGATAGCAAAGATAAGTTTCGCTCCCTGATGCGTGATACCAGCCTTGAGTTGGTAGGCGTATACGCAGGGGCCAATTTTATTTACCCTGATATCCTCGACGACGAACTGTGGCGGATCGAAAAAGGCGCCTCCCTTGCTGCTGAATTCGGCGCTCAACACCTTGTCGTCGGTGGCGGTGCTGTACGCGCCTCCGGCATCAGGGAGGACGACTACGCTCAACTAGCCGCCGGCCTGGACCGGGTGATCTGCATAGCCGAGAAATATGGCATTACATCCAGTTACCACCCACACCTGGGCACCTGCGTCACCACCCTGGAGCAGATGGACAAGGTCTTTAGTCGCACGAGGATCAGCTTCTGCCCCGACACCGGCCACATAGATGCAGCAGGCGGCAACTCGGCAGAGGTCGTGCGCAAGTACGCGGACCGCATCCAATATATCCATCTCAAAGACTATAGGGATGGTAATTTCCTGCCGCTTGGTGACGGCACCGTAGACTTCGACGGCATCCTTGAAGCTTTACGTGCTCGCAATTTTGACGGCTGGATCACTATGGAACAGGATGGGTACACCGGCCCGGCCACGGAAGGAGCGATCCGTAGCCGTGAATACCTGCAGGCCCTGTTAGCCCGGCATTCGTAGGCTCGCTCTTGTAAATCAACACACATAAAAATCGGTTGAGGCATTAATCTAGAGGAGGAACAGGTAATGAAGCGCGTATCATCACTTTCACTTATGGCTGCCATGTTATTAGCACTTAGCGTGCTGCTCTCCGCCTGTGGCGGCGCTACACCGACCACCACAACAGGTAGCGGCAGCACTGGGACTACCGATCAGGCCACAGCGACCGCAGGTACAAGTGGAGGTACAGGCGGCGCGAGCGACCCTGCGGCAGCACTCAAAGGGCTTGAGACCCAGGTCTACAGCACCGGCCCCAACGGCGAGAAGCCCACATCTGCGTCTGAGGTCAAGCTCACTGACGCTGAGCTTGCCAAAGTCAAGGGCATGAACGCTACTGCGGCGATTGTGCTGCACTACGCAGGCAACGACTGGTCAACAGCCCAGGTCGACGGCCTCAAAACGCAGTTCGCCAGCCTCGGCATCAATGTGATTGCCGTCACCGATGCCAACTTCAAGCCCGAAAAGCAGGTCTCTGACCTTGAGACGGTGCTCGCAAAGAAGCCTAACATCATCGTCTCTATTCCCACCGATCCTGTAGCCACGGCCGACGCCTACAAGAAGGCAGCCGACGCGGGCGTGAAGCTGGTCTTCATGGACAACGTACCGAAGGGACTAGTTCAGGGCAAGGATTATGTGAGCGTTGTGTCTGCCGACAACTACGGCAACGGTGTAGCAGCGGGTCACCTGATGGCGCAGGCGCTCGGCAGCAAAGGCAAGATCGGCTTAATCTTCCACTCCGCCGACTTCTTTGTGACCAAGCAGCGCTACGACGCCTTCAAGAAGACCATCCAGGACAACTATAAGGACATCCAGATAGTTGCGGAGCAGGGCATCGGCGGCCCCGACTTTGCGGGCGACGCGGAGAAGGTAGCCTCGGCTATGCTGACTAAGAACCCTGACCTCAACGGCATCTGGGGTGTGTGGGACGTGCCCTCAGAGGGCATTATGGCGGCAGTCCGTAGCTCCGGTCGCACCGATCTGATCGTCACCACGTGTGACCTCGGCAAGAACGTGGCTATCGAGATGGCCAAGGGTGGCATGATCAAGGGGCTGGGTGCCCAGCGACCCTTCGACCAGGGCGTGGCCGAGGCCAACCTCGCCGCGTACGGCCTGCTCGGCAAGACGGCTCCCTCCTACGTTGCTCTCAATGCTCTCCCCGTTACCAAGGGCAATGTGCTGGAGTCCTGGAAGACGGTCTATCACCAGGACGCCCCGGCGGACCTCAAGGCGGCGGCGGGCAAGTAATAGAGCCTGCATGTAACGTTCTGTCATAACGTATAACGGACACCGGCCTGCGTTAAGAGCGTGGGCCTCCGTGTCCGGCATCAGGCCAGGAGCTATATATGAGTGATACCGTTCCAGCCATTCGTATGTCAGGCATAACCAAAGCATTCAATGGAATACCAGTTCTCCATGGCGCCGACTTCGATCTGAGGAAGGGTGAGGTACACGCGCTCATAGGAGGTAATGGCGCGGGCAAGTCTACCTTGATGAAAATCCTCCAGGGTGTCTATTCGGCGGATGGTGGCACCATCGAGGTAAACGGCAAGCCTGTGCAGATCAAGTCGCCCGAGGACGCCCGGCGCAACGGCATAGCGATGATCTTCCAGGAGTTCTCCCTCGTGCCTACTTTGAGCGTCGCGCAGAATATCTTTCTGGCGCGCGAGCCGCGAGGAAGCGGGGGGCTCCTGGACGACAGGGAGGCTGAGCGCCGCACCCGTGCCCTGTTTGACCAGCTGGGCGTGAAGGTCGATCCCCGCGCGCCTATGTCCAACCTTGCCACCGGCTACTGGCAACTGACTGAGATCGCCAAGGCGCTCTCCATCAACGCCCAGGTCCTCATAATGGACGAGCCGACCTCCTCCCTTACCGCTACCGAGACAGAAGCGCTCTTCGCTCTCATGCACAGGTTGCAGGCACAGGGCATCTCTATCGTTTATATCTCCCACCGCATGGAGGAGATATTCCACGTAGCCGACAGGGTGACGGTACTGCGCGACGGGCATGTAGTTATTACCGAGCGAGTGCCAGACCTCACCATGGACCGGGTTATCGAGCAGATCGTCGGTCAGAAGATGGAGCAGGCATTTGCCTGGAAAGAGGGCACCGTAGATAGGAGTGGCACACCCC
>JALYYZ010000392.1 GCA_030945985.1 Chloroflexota bacterium | reverse complement strand
GTCTCATCTACGTCGACGCGGTCCGATCTCTCATGAGGCGTAGCGCGAACCATGTTGGGGTTCTCGGGATCAACTTCAAGATCCTCACGCACTACACCGCCTGGGCCGCCCGTCGCGCTGCCCACACCTTCCGGACCCGTTACATCCGGCCTATCGAAGTAGCCCTCATCGTGTCCGCCCGCGCCCGCTCCTCTGTTAAAATAGCCACCCATTGCACTGACCTCCTGCTGGCCGGCTAACCGGCAACTAAAGCGCGAGACGATGAGCCACGTTGCCGGAGCCTGTTATGCTATGCCTCGCACGTATACAATATTGAGGGATCGAAAGCATATCTCGTGCCTTATACTCTTCTGTTTCAGGGCAAGGGCACCTCTCTTCAACCTATGATGCTTCACACCCTCTTGTGCCCGCCTCCACTCTCTAACTGCTCCAGGGCGTGAGGCAGTATAGGCAGCAGCGCCTGCAAGCATGTGCGCACACCGCGTGGGGAGCCGGGCAGGTTTATTATCAGCGTGCGGCCCCTCACCCCCGCAAGGGCGCGGGAGAGGGCAGCCATGGGCGTCTCCTCCAGCGACCGTGAGCGCATAAGTTCGGCAAGGCCCGGAACCTGGTAGCCGATCACCGACATGGTAGCCTGGGGCGTAACGTCGGTGGGCGAGATGCCCGTGCCGCCATTGGTGAAGATCAGGTCGCAGCCGTCTATATCACACCACTCGATGAGCCTCCTCTTTATGAGCGTCTCGTCGTCGGGTACCACATCCAGCTTTGCCTCATCGAGGCCAAGAACGCCTTTGAGCAGTTCAACTGCAAGAGGGCCGCTTTCGTCGCTGTAAACACCTTGTGAAGCCCTGTTGCTGATAGTCAGTACGCCTACTTTCACCATCCCATGCCTCCAATAACAAGCCTATGTAAACAATCCTATTTAGCCTGATGATAGATGGCTTCTCTTTCAGGAGACCTTCTCCTGAAAGAGAAGCCATCTATTTGCAAATAATCAAATCAAAACCCTGCGGGTTTTGACTTGATTATTCTGCTCTCTTACCCCTCATCAGGTGCCTTGAAGAGGTTCCCAGCCTCATAGCCTACTTCATGTAAGATGTTCTTTGTGCAGCTAACATGTTCTTTGTGCAGCTAACATGCTCTTTGTGCAGCCCGCTCCGCAAGTATGGCATAATGTGGAACGCGTTGCACGGGCACCTGGCGGGGTGTCTATAGCGCAAGAGGATGGCTCCGCAAGTATGGCGTAATGTGGACCGCGTTGCACAGCTACTTATGGGGCGAGCGGCGATAGACTCAGGAGGGTAAGGTTTGCGCGGGCTGAAGGTACGGGCGGTTAGCGGCGTATTGCTGCTGGCGGGCGTGCTGCTGGCTATATGGCTGCGGGGGCCGCTGCTAATGCTGGTCGTGGGCGTAGCGGCAGCGCTTGCAGCGCACGAGTTCTTTGGCATCGTCAGGCGAGCAGGCTATGCGCCACTCTACACAGCAGGCGTACCTCTAGCTCTGTTGCTCGGCATGCGCGCCTACTTAGGTGGTGATATATTCTCAGGCACGCCTTCTGTCATATCTGGCACGGCCACCGAGTCGGTGGTGCTGGTGTTAGTGCTGCTGCTGGTACTGGCAAGGCAAGGGTTTGGTTGGGCGCGAGCAACCACAGCAGGAGTGAATATAGACCAGGGTGGCGTACCACGTAGCCCATACCTTGCCTGGGCCGATATAGGGTTTACGCTGGGGGGCGCTCTCTACACCGGCGGTCTTATAGGATATGCGCCGCTCCTTGCCGCGCTGCCCGTTACAGCTACAAGCGCGGGCGGCACATACTGGCTGCTGCTTGTGCTGCTCGGCACGGCCGCCTGCGATACCGGGGCCTACCTGGTGGGCAGCACCCTGGGCAGGCATAAGATGATCCCACATATCAGCCCCGGCAAGACGTGGGAGGGGCTGGTGGGAGGGGTTGCAGGCGCGGTGATCGCGGCCACATCCCTATCAGGTTTGTTGAAGATAAGCCTGGGAGAAGCGGTGGCGCTCGGTTTGCTCATCTGCGCCGCAGCGGTGTCGGGCGACCTTTGCGAGTCGCTCCTCAAAAGGGCGGCGGGCGTAAAAGATAGCGGCCACCTGATACCGGGGCACGGAGGCATCCTCGATAGGATCGACAGCATACTCTTTGTGCTGCTGGCGGTCTACTGGTTCGTACAGGTGCATGGCTAGGCTCAATACCTCTATTGCCTTGTTATCGGTTCAGACGCGTTGTGCCGGTTCAGTGGCATCTCCGAGAACGATGGTTCTCTTTGAGTCAGGCACAAATCAAAAACTGAGGTTCTTGATTTGTGCCTGACCTTTCCTTTTTGAAAAGGTTGCATGAAGCAACGCTAGAAACGCAAAACGTAATGAGGGAGACAATCATGGCGGATAAAAAAGTAGATACCACCCGCGACCACGAGCGCAAGCCGAGCGTGGCAGATAAAAAGGTAGATCCCACCCGCGACTACGAGCGCAAGCCAAGCGTGGGCTGGTACAGGGTCATACGGCTCTTTTTTACTCTGGTTCTTCACACAATCTGGCCTCTCAAAGTAAAGGGAGCGCGATATGTGCCCAGGCAAGGGGCGGCTATCGTGGTGGCTAACCATCTGAGCTACATCGACCCATTCGTCATAGGCTACAGCGCTAACCGCCTTGTGAGCTACATGGGCAAGAAGGAGCTGTTTGGCATGCCTTTCGTCGGCTTCCTGCTGAGGAGGGTTGGCGGCTTCCCTGTAGACCGTTCGCGGCCCGACGCCGCCTCGATGAAGGTCGCTATGACTGTATTGAAGGATGGAGAGTTGCTCGGCCTCTTTCCTGAAGGCACTCGTGGAGAGACCGGCGAGATGCAGGAGCTTAGATCAGGAGCGGCAAGGCTGGCGGCTCGTATGAGGGTGCCTATCTTACCGGCGGCCGTATCCGGCACAGAGCGCGCGCTGCCAAAGGGGAAGCTCCCACGCCCAGCACGGGTGCGTGTGGCCTTTGGCCCACCTTTCGAGCTAACTGAGCTATATAACCGCAACGACAAAGGTGAAGCGATGGAGCGGGCCGTGGAGCAGATACGCGAGCGGATAGAAGCGCTACAGCGCCAGCTTGCATAATTAAGGGTGCGTGTTAGAATATAGCCTATGCCTAACGAGGAATTGCTGGAATCAGCCCTGCGGCATGCGCTGCAAGAAGGCGCTGACTACGCCGAAGGGCGGACCGAAGAGAGCCATGCCGAGCGCATCTATGCGCGCAATAACGCCGTAGAACGCCTGACAACCGAGCGCGACGCCGGCTGGGGGATACATGTGTTGGCGGGTGGCGGCTGGGGCTTCGCGTCATCATCGTCATCCGACCCAAGCAGCATGCAAGACATTGTGCAGCAGGCGGTACAGATAGCCATGTCGAGCGGCACCAGGCGCTCGTCCCTCTCCGACACCGCGCTGATGCCCACCGAGCAGGGCGAGTACAGCACGCCGGTCAGGTTTGATCCGTTAGAAGTGCCGCTCAACAAACGCATAGATTTGATGCTGGAAGTGACAGGCCGGATAAGCGCGGCAGGCGAGCGGATCAAGGTGGCATCGGCTACCCTCCTCTGCGGGCGCACCGACAAGCTGTATGCCAACACCAAAGGGGCGCACCTGCGGCAGAGTATCACACATATTGGCGTGTGGATAGATGGCCTGGCTACTCACGAGGGGTATTCTTATCGCCGCTCTTATGGAGATATGAGCCAGGCAGGCTGGGAGTTTATAGAGGGGATGGAACTGCCCGGCGAGGGTGAGCGCGTCGGCAGGGAAGCCTCAGAGCTTGTGGCCGCTCCCTGGGCGCCTGGGGGCGTTCAGCGCGTGGTACTGGCCTCTGATTTTGTGGCCCTGCTGGTGCATGAGACGTGTGGGCACCCGACTGAGCTTGATCGCGTGCTCGGCTGGGAGGCGGCTTTCGCGGGCACATCGTTCCTGATGCCTCCTATGCTGGGCAACTTCAAGTATGGTTCGCCCCTGGTGAATATGACGGCCGACTCGCTCCTGCCCGGCGGGCTGGGCACGTTCGGCTGGGACGATGAAGGTACCCCCGCGCAGCGCAGCCCTATTGTGCGCGACGGCATATTCACAGGCTACCTCTCGTCAAGGGAGAGTGCACAGGTGTTGGGGCAGCGCTCGAACGGCTGCGGGCGGGCGACATCATGGGGGCGCATCCCCATAGTGCGCATGGTGAACCTGTCGCTGGAGCCGGGCGCTGGCTCTCTTGAGGAACTTATCGCGCAAACAGGAGAGGGCCTCTACGTAGAGACACCCTCGTCGTGGAGCCTAGACGACAAGAGGATGAATTTCCACTTCTCGGCAGAGCTATGCAGGGAGATAAAAGGCGGCAAGCTGGGAGAGTTGCGTAAGGGTGCATCTTTCCAGGGCAGGACCCCTGCTTTCTGGGGCTCCGTAGAAGGGATAGCGGGCCGCGATGACTGGAGGCTGTGGGGGTTACCGCATTGCGCCAAAGGCGAGCCGCTGCAACTCTGCCCGGTGTCGCATGGCGCGTCGCCACTACTTGTAAACGGCCTACAGATGAGTGGTCATGACGGCTAAAGATTGGCTTGAGGTATATTATGGTTGATAACAGGCAGATCGAGGACATCCTCACCAGGTTAGGGGCGGCGCCGGCTCGTTTTACACGTGCGTTCTATGGCTTTGAGGAGGCCAAATCGTCTAACGGCAAGGTACATGAGCTAAATGATGAATGGTCGCCCACCGAGGTGCTGGCGCATGTGCGTGCCTCCAACGACATCATGGAGGCGCGCCTCTTCTCGATACTTGTACGCGACGATCCCCATATGCTTGCCTATGATGACCAGCGTTGGCGCGACGTGGCGCAATATAACTCGTTGCCACCTTCCGAGTCGCTGGAGATTATGCGACTGCGCCGTAAAGAGCTGGTAAACGCCCTGCGCGCCATATCTCAGGAAGATTGGACACGCACGGGCACACACGAATTGAGCGGCACCCAGAGCCTTATCGATATCGCAATGAGGATAGCAGACCACGAGGACGAGCACTGCGCACAGATAGAGCGCAGCATGGCAAGCATGCGCCGGGGCGAGCATGGGCCGAACTAGAGGACTGCTGGGCCGCGATGAGGCGTTGCAAAAGCTGGAGAGCGCCCTCGAGGGCTCGCCTGCTGACGCCACAGAGATCGTGCTCCTCACCGACAGCACAGAAGTCACACGCTACGCCAACTCGGAAATACACCAGAACGTAGCCCAAACCAACACCCGAGTTGCTGTGCGCGTCGCGGTAGGCAAAGCCACAGCCAGGGTCTTCACCAATATGCTGCGCGTAGAGGACCTCAAGGGGTCGATAAGGGAGGCAACCGAGCTTGCCCGCAAACAGGCCCCCAACCCTAACTTCCGCCATCTGCCCGAGCCACAACAGGATAGCATGCAGCGTCCACCATCTTACTTTATGTCAACCGCCGATCAATCTCCCGAGGTAAGGGCAGAGGCGGTTGGCCGGGTAATAGACAACGCACAGGAGGAGGGTCTTCAGGCGTTCGGCACATACAGAGCAACGGTCGGGGAGCTGGCCGTGGCGAGCAGCACAGGGGTGCGCTCCTACGCCGACTACACGACCGTCTACCTCAAGGCGCTTGTGGAAGGGCCAGGCGGTACCGGTTTTGGGGACGCCTTTGACCGCGACGCGGGCAGAATAGACGCGGGCAAGGTAGCAGCGCAAGCAGTTGCCAGGTGCAAGGCAAACCACAGCCAGGCGGAGATAGAGCCCGGTGAGTACGAGGCGCTCTTCGAGCCAAACGCCGTGGCCGACATGGTGCGCTTCCCTGTTATCTGGGGGATGAGCGCGCGCCAACTGCTCGATGGACAGTCGTTCATGTCGGGCCGAATTGGAGAGCGCGTGGCATCTCAGGCGGTGAGCATCTGGGACGATCCCACCGACGCGCGTTGCATGCCTATGCCTATCGACTACGAAGGGATTCCCTCGCAGCGCGTGACGATCATCAACAACGGCATAGCGGCAGGCCCTGTTTACGATTCGCAGACGGCAGCCGAGGTAGGTATAAGCTCGACCGGGCATGCGTCGAACCCTTTCGAGGCGTTCGGGGGAGATCCGGTTGCCGACCACATCGTGATGCCCACAAGCAACGCCACCCTGGAGAGTATGATCCGCAACATAAAGCATGGAGTCTGGGTGACCCGCTTCCACTACACCCACTGCCCCGACCGCAAGCGAGTAATTGCCACGGGCACCACGCGCGACGGCACCTTCCTCATCAGGGACGGCGAAGTAGTAGGCGCACTCAAGAACCTGCGCCTAGAGATGGGTGTGCTTGAATTGCTATCGTCGCTACAGGAAGTGGGCGAAGGCAAACTCTGCCAGGACTGGTGGGCGCAGAACGGCATGGACACCACCAACTACTTCCTCCCCGCTATGCGTTTCGATAGCTGCCGATTTACTGGAGTGACAACGTTTTAGGCCGGAAAGCAGGACCTCAACCGGACATACAAAGAAAGACGCAGAGCACAGATGACTGCTGTTCCTTTCTTGTGCGGTATAATGCACCGGCGATAGTTAAGAGCCCGCAGTAGTGCTGTAATAGTACGATGAACAGACCCATCACCCAACAAGATAATGACGAGATGATGCTGGAGATCGTCCGGCGAATAGTGAGCGTGTCGCGACCTGCGAAGATAATTCTCTTTGGCAGCCGCGCGCGTGGTGAGGCGAGGCCCGATAGTGACATTGACCTTCTGGTTATTACAGAGTCCGAAGAGCCAAGATACCGCCGCGCGGCTCCCCTGTATGGAGCACTGAGTGATATACCTATACCCATGGACGTTCTTGTCTACAGACCCCAGGAGGTAGAGGAATGGAGCGATGTCAGGCAGGCATTCGTCACGACCGCTATCAGAGAGGGGAAGGTACTCTATGAAGACCCAGGCCGATCTGGTGAAAGGCTGGCTGCGGAAGGCACAAAGTGACCTGACGGCTTCCGAATTGTGCTTAGTTCAGGGACAAGCGCTAGATGTGGCCTGTTTTCACGCACAGCAGGCAGCAGAGAAAAGTCTCAAGGCATATTTGGTGAGCCAGGGCGTCGACTTTCCATTCACGCATAATTTGGAGAAGCTTATTGAGATTTGCATGTTGGGGAACCAGCATTCTCCACCCTCCTCGGTCTTGCGCAAAGTCTTACGCTTTATGCGGTGGAGGTGCGTTACGATGACGATTTCTGGCCCCAAAATGCCACCGCTCGCCAGGCACTGGATGATGCGTTGACCATGAAGGAATTTGTGCTTGCTCGCATACCCGCAACTATGAAGCCGTGAGGCGTTATTATAACTCACATGGCCCTAATGCGTGAGTTCCTCATGCTGACACTCGCGAATTGCGCACGAAAGCGGCTCTTGCTGCGTACGGTGAGTAATTAACATGAGCAGATAAAATAACAGAATAGCCTTATAGAAGTTAAACATAGGCAGAGAACATGGCCGCTGCTGGCCGCAATACAGCATGCAAGAAGCAAACCGTAGTGTGGCCAACAGTGGCCACGCAGGGGCTCTAATCTTGCTTGAAGGTTGAGGAGGCTATGCAGTGCCTGTGGATACCATGGAACGAGTATCTGCGGGTCCTCCAACTTGCTGTAGAATAGACTTGTGCCCATTACTGAAAAACTTAGAGAGGGAAATCAATGCGCAGCCACTTTTTAGGCCGCCGGTATCTGACCGTAATACAGGCAGCACTGGCCCTGTTCGGGGTCGCGGCTCTTTTAAGCCTCTACTCGGGCTTCGCTGTAGAGCGAACCTTGCCGGCAGCGAGCCCTGGAAAGCTCGACGTGCGCCTCAACCTGGGCGCGGCGACTACAACGTCCTTGCAGGCAGGGGGCAAGCTCAGCCAGTCAGTGTCGCCCGCCGAGGCGTTCGCCACGCTGAACAGTCGCGCTGGGGGCACACTCCAGGTGATGTGGGACGACCAGACGGGTATACCCCGCTTCTTGAGCGGCAATAGCAGCTCCGCTCGAATACCCTATCTACCTACGGCCGCCGAACAGGGCAACCCGCTCGCCATTGCTAATGGCTTCCTCGATGAGAACCGCGCCCTCTTCCGGCTCGATGCTGCCGCCAAAGATTTCGGCACGGCACGGATGGAGCCGGACAAACAACTGAACTTCTCGAATATTCGCTTGCCGCAGATGTACAACGGCGTGCCTGTTTACGGTAAAGAGATGGTAGTGCATCTCGATCAGAAAAGCCAGGTGGTCGCAGTCAACGGCCAATACGTGCCCGGCCTGAACGTCGGAAACCAGCCCAGCATCAGTAAAGAGCAGGCAGAGCAGGTCGCGCTCGATGACATCAAGCAGAACGAGCTCGATCCCGGCGAGAGCGCCACAATAGTGACGAACCTCCTCAAAGGCAAGACGGCACTGATAGTCTACGTCGACGAAAAAGGCAAAGCCACACTCACATGGAAAGTATCGATAAAGAGCACCTCGCCCCTGGGAGAGTGGACTATTTTCGTCAACGCCCACCGCCCCATAGTGGTACATGCGATCGACGCTGCAGACCACGCCAAGAACCGCCAAACATTCACAGCAGGACGAGGTACCGACATACCTGGAAAACTGCTCGCCCAGGAGGGTGAGCGCACGTCCGATCCTATCGGCCAGGCAGCCCATGACAATGCAGGCAAAGTATACGACTACTACATGAATACATTTAAGCGCGACGGAGTCGATGGGCAAGGCAGTCCCATGGTCTCCACTGTGCATTATGGCAGTAGCTCGCAGGACGCCGAGAACGCCGCGTGGATAGGCGACGCGGAGCAGATGGTTTATGGCGACGGTGGGAAACTATTCAAACCGCTCGCATACGGCCTCGATGTCGTAGGGCACGAGTTTACTCACGGGATAACGCAGCACACCTCGCAACTCGTATACGAAGCGCAGGCTGGCGCGCTCAACGAGTCGTACTCGGATATCTTCGGCGCAATGATAGACCGGGCCAACTGGACGATTGGCGAAACGGTGGTAAAGTCGCCCCCCTACCCGGTGCCATACCTGCGAAGCCTGCAAGACCCTGAGCTTGGTGGCAACTACGACCCTTCCAACCCACTCTCTGGAGTGGGCCAACCTGGCACCATGAGCGACTACGCTAACCTGCCGAATAGTCGCAAGGCCGACAACGGCGGGGTGCATATCAACAGCGGCATCCCCAGCCACGCCGCCTATCTTGTGGCCCAGGCGCTCAGCAAAGAGAAGATGGAGCAGATATATTACCGCACCCTGACGCAATATCTTTCTCCTGACGCCAATTTCTCCGATGCAGCCGCAGCCAGTGTGCGGGCGGCAAATGACCTGTACGGGGCTGCTGCCGCCACTGCGGTGCAAAGCGCTTTTCAGCAGGTGGGTGTAAGTGTTTCAGGGTCGACAAACGCGCCTCCACCACCCGCTTCTACCCCTGGACTACCGGGCGTGCCGACCCCCAGTAATTCCACACCGCCTTCTCAGACGCTGCCGGCGGGCTGTCGAGACCTGATCATAAATGGTGGCTTTGAAGGCACCGGCGGCTGGAAAGAGGTAAGCTCCAGCCACACGCAGATAATCGACCCCCAATTGCCTCACAGTGGCACTCAGAGTGCATGGCTTGGCGGCACGGACAAGGAGTCTTTGCAGTATATCTACCAGGATGTGCAGGTACCGGCCAACGCCACATCAGTCAAGCTGAGCTACTACCGGCTTGTCCATCAGGAAACCTCGGGGCTGCGGGGCCTCTTCGCCAGCGACGCGACGTTTACTGTACTGCTAGCTGATGCTAAAGGCAACCAGGTGGGCACCATAGAGAGCCTGCTGGCGTCCCAGGGTGACGACAAGTGGCACCCCGCGCAGTTCGACCTCTCGCGCTACGCAGGACAAACGAT
>JALYYZ010000391.1 GCA_030945985.1 Chloroflexota bacterium | reverse complement strand
CGCAGCAGTGCCGATCCAGGGTCAGACAGCCTATCTCATGCTGCGATACGCGGCAAGGCTCGCGTCCGGAGAGAGCGTGCTTGTGCATGCGGCCGCAGGAGGTGCGGCAGATGACGCGGGGCCGTGGTGTGGACGTCGTCCTTGATTCTATTGGCGGGGATATTGTGCAGGCGAGCCTTGCCTCGATGGCTCCGTTTGGGCGGCTTGTGGTCTTTGGCTCGTTGAGCGGGCAACCATCCGGCATGGTTGCCCAGCAGTTGATCGGCGCGTGCCAGTCGGTGATAGGGTTCAACACGCCGCTCCACAGCCTGGAGCAGAAGGCTGAAGCCAACCGAGTGCTAATGGAACACATAGCGGCTGGCAGGCTGCGCATCGCACTGACGACCTTCCCTCTGGAGCAGGCGGCAGAGGCGCACGCGGCTTTGGAGGCGGGTGGCCGCACCGGTAAAGTGGTGCTGACGGTTGGCTAACGTGCGACAGTGGTCGATGGGGCGGCCTATTGGCTATGCGACCTGCCCCGCTACACTGCTATCAGGAGGAGAGGACCTATGACGGCAAAGATGGTAGTTCCCGGCGTTTACCGTGTGCCGCTCGGGCCTGTGAACGCTTTCCTTATTGACCATGACGGGCTGACCCTGATTGACACAGGCATACCGGGCAGTGCGGGTAAGATCCTCGATGCGGTGCGCGACATCGGCAAGAAACCGGCTGATATTCGCCAGATCCTCCTCACCCATGCTCATGCCGATCACACCGGCAGCCTCGCGGCCCTGAAGCGAGAGCTGGGCGTCGTCGCCACCTACATGCACTCGCTTGACGCCGAGCTACTACGCCAGGGTGTTGCCGGAAGGCCGGTTCGCCCGGCACCCGGGCTGTTCAACCGCCTGTTCTACACAGCGTTCTTCGCGAGGCAATCGGGCATGCCCAAAGTTGAGCCTGCCGAGGTGGAGCATATAGTAGAGGACGGCAGCGTGCTGCCGGTTGCGGGTGGCTTCCAGGTCATACACATACCGGGTCACTGCGCCGGTCAGGTAGCGTTTCTCTGGCCAGAGCAAGGCGGGGTCATGTTCGCAGCCGACGCGGCGAGCAACATGTTTGGCCTTGCCTACTCGCCTATTTACGAAGATCTGGCGCTGGGTCGGCGCAGCTTGCGTAAGCTAGGCAAATTCAAGTTTGAGGTTGCGTGCTTCGGGCACGGCAAGCCGATCACGGAGGGAGCAGCGGAGCGCTTCGCTAGGAGGTGGCCCAGCGCGCCCAGGTAGAAGCGTGCAAAGGCCCCGGTCTAATGGTAGCTACAGGTAGAAGAACGCAAATGTCCACGTCGAACTTTAGACACAAGAAAGAGAGGCAACTACATGGCATCAGACGGAAAGGCAGAACAGGCCAACGTCACGAGGAGCGTCAAACCAATCAGCGAGACCAAGCCTCCAAAGTTTATCTTCAAGTACCTGGCTAACCCGATACTAAAACAGGTGCTTCGCTCCCGCCGCGCGAAGATAGGTGATATGATCTTGCTTCTAACCTTTACGGGGCGCAAGAGCGGTAGACAGTTCACCACTCCTATCGGCTACAGAAGGGTGGGGGATAAAACGCTCGTCCTCTTTACCGACAGCCCCTGGTACAAGAACCTGCTGGGCGGGGCGCCTGTTACACTTATGCTCAAGGGCAGAGAGATGAGCGGGTGGGCGGTTGCCTCGAACGATACAGAGCAGATCGTCAGGGAAACGGTCGAGCACCTGCGCAGCCACGGCTTGCAAGGCGCCAGAGAGATCGGCATTATGAACCTGAAGTTCATGCCTACGGAAGATGAGCTTCGGGTAATGCTCAGAGACCGGGCCAAGATAACTATCGAGCCTAAGTAGCCTGAGCGCCAGGGTCGCACCACCCAGCAGAGCTGGGTGTCCTCCTGTGATCTACGCACCTGGATGCCGCCCACACAAGCGCGCGGCATCCGGATGTAGTTCACCGGCGCCTGGTTCGGGTGCGGAGGCTGTAGAAGGCGAAGGCGAATGTTACTGCCGACACGCCTACGAGCACTATTAGCCCGCGAAGGAGCGCGCCGCCGTCCCAGCCCGTGTTCAGCGCGGAGCGTGTCGCCTCCAGGGTGTAGGTAATGGGGTTGAAGCGGGCAGCGGTCTTGATCCAGCCTGTCAGCATATCGACGGGGGTGAAGGTCGCGGTAAGGAAGGTTAGCGGGAAGAGGAGGAAGGAGGCGGCTGTGGTGGCACCCGCGCTGCCTGTGCGCAACGCCGCGCCCGCGATGAAGCCGGATAGAGCCAGGCCGGTCAGTAGGGCGTAGCCGAGCAGGATCAGCAGGCCCAGAACACCCGTCGCCGACTGCAGACCGAGCAGCAGGGCGACCAGTATGACAGAGCCTGCCTGCAAGACAATAATGCAGGCCGCAGCGATAATGGGCCCGAGGAGAAGCGCCATGCGGCTCACGGGAGTGAGGAGCAGCTTGTCGAAGTAGCCGCTGTTGATATCTCGGACTAGCGCCTGCCCAGCAGCGCCTGCCCCTGACAAGCCTGAACTGACCACTGAGAGAGGTAGAATAAAGCCGAGGTAGCTCTGCCCGCGCAGAAAGAGCTCAGCGGCGCCACTCAGCGATGCCTGGTAGACTAATAGGAAAAAGACGCCCAGGAAGAGTCCCGGGACGATCCCTGCGGGCTGGCGAAACTCCGTCACCAGACTGCGGCGGGTGAGCATCGCTACCTGCGCGAGAAAGGGCATCCGTGCCGCGTGCGCGGCTGGAGCGACCGAGGCTGCCGCCTTTGTAGCTGTTGAAACGTTCATTATGTAGTTACTCCTTTAGGGTTTGGCACCTGTGGCAATGCTCAGGCTGCCGCTTGTGACGGCTGAGGGTCGTTGTCAAAGCGCCGGCCTGTTACCTGGAGGAAGACGTCGTCTAGGGTGGGCTGGGCC
>JALYYZ010000022.1 GCA_030945985.1 Chloroflexota bacterium | reverse complement strand
GTGTGGTCGAGACGCTTGCCACCGCGATGGTGAAGTTGCGGCGAGCAGCCCTGCAAGACGAGAGCCTGCTGCGCCAGCTTGATCTCACTCCTGAAGAGCAGCGCCTGGCGCTGCTCGACCCTGGTTTCGAGGAGCCTTCTACTAGTATCAGGCTCGATTCCTTTTGGTCGGAGCGCGACTGGCGCTTTGTGGAGATAAACGCCGAATCGCCCGCAGCGATTTCTTACGAAGATGTACTGGGCGACCTCTTCCTCGAGTTGCCGGCGATAAGCTCCTGGTGCCAAGAGAAGGGGTACCATCTACAACCCTTGTACGCCAGGCCGCGCTTTATGCGGGCAATCCTGGACGTCTGGAGCGAATTCAGGCGCAATCGTGGGGGCGACCTAAGCGAGCGCCCTAACATTGCCATTGTCGACTGGGATGGCGTCTCCACCTATACCGAGTTTGAGCTTTTCAAGGAATTCTTCGAGAGCCAGGGTCTGCCGACGGTAATCGCCGACCCCGGTGAGCTGGAGTTCAAGAACGGGCGGCTTTATGCGGGCGATTTTCGAGTAGATCTCTACTACAAGCGAGTGCTTACCAGCGAGCTGCTTGCTAAGCCTGACGCCGCCATGCCGACTATAGAGGCTTATGAGGCAGGTTCAATATGCGTCATCAATTCCTTCAGGGCAAAACTGCTCCACAAGAAGATGAGCCTGACGCTGCTCCATGACGACGCCAATGCGCACCTCTTTTCTGCCGAGGAGCTCGCGGCCATCAGGAACCACATTCCGTGGACACGTAAGGTGGCAGAAGGCTACACAACGCTCGACGGCAAGAAAGTGGACCTTATACCCTACATTGCTGAGAACCGCGAGCGGCTCGTGATAAAGCCCAACGACGAGTATGGCGGGAAGGGTGTGGTTATCGGGTGGGTGTCGAGCGATGACGAGTGGCAGCGCACGATCAAGGAGGCGCTACAAAGCTCCTATGTGGTGCAGGCTGCGGTGCAACTCGACCAGGAAGCCTATCCATACTATGAAGAAGGGCATGGGGTCGCCTTTCGTGACCTTACCGCCGACCTCGACCCGTTCGTTTTCGGCACTGATACAAGCGGTGTGCTTACGCGCTTGTCGGCTGCCGCCTTACTAAACGTTACCGCCGGCACCGGGTCGGTGGTGCCTACGATGATCGTCACGAGAGGATAGTAACAGCGGAGATCATAACTCGAGAGGGTCAACTCTGTTCACCTGGGTGTTGAAGTGTGGCCTTACGCCCGCTCCGCACCCATTATTGAAGCCTAGGCCATCAAGGGTATTGTGAGGATGCCATGCAGAAATTATTCACGCTAGGTGTGGAGGAAGAGTTCCAGATTGTCGACCCCTCGACACGGGACCTCAAGCCCTTCGTGGAGCAGATGCTTGCCGGGAGTAGTGAGGAGTTCATTGAGCACGTCAAGCGTGAGATGATTCAATCGATGGTGGAGACCGTCACGCCGGTGTGCGAAAATGTAACGGAAGCGCGATACGAGATTTCGAGGCTGCGCCGGGGCGTATCCGATCTCGCATCTCAGAGCGGGCTGGCAATCGTCGCCTCGGGCGCGCACCCATTCTCGCACTGGCAGAGCCAGATTATCACAGAGCACGAGCGGTACAAGGTCCTGGAAGAGGACCTCCAGGACGTTGTGCGCTCAATCTTGATATTTGGCCTGCATGTGCATGTGGGCATACCCGACCGTGATCTGATGATTGACATAATGAACGAAGCCCGCTATTTTCTGCCGCACATGCTTGCTCTCTCGACGAACTCGCCTTTCTGGCAGGGGAGAGCCACCGGGCTGAAGTCGTATCGCACGATAGTGTGGCAGCAGTTCCCCAGAACTGGGATACCCTCTACCTTCAATTCGTGGTCCGAGTACGAGAACTTCACGAACCTGCTGATCAAGACCAACTGTATAGACAACGGTAAGAAGATTTGGTGGGACCTTCGCCCGCACCCGTACTTCAGCACACTGGAGTTCCGTGTCTGCGATATGCCCACCTCTCTGGCCGATGTGACCATGCTCGTGGCCCTCTTCCAGGCCATTGTCGCGAAGTTGTACAAGCTGCGACAGGCAAATGTCGGCTTCCGGTTATACGACCGCGCCCTGATCATGGAGAACAAGTGGCGCGCGGCGCGCTACGGCATCGATGGCATGCTGATCGACTTTGGCAAGCAGATCGAGGTGCCTATGAGACAACTGGCGCTGGAACTGCTTGAGTTTGTAGACGATGTTGTAGACGAGCTAGGCAGTCGCGAGGCCCTACAGCATGTATATGACATGGTCCAGCGAGGCACGGGCGCCGACCTGCAGATGGAGGTCTATCGCCAGACCGGCGACCTCGGTAAGGTAGTGGACTACTTGATCGACCAGACAATGGATGGTGTGGATTAGGCTTGCGGACTATATCCAACACAGAATGTACGAATAACAGACATCGATGAGGAGAGAGCATAGTGAAATCACCTATTACAGTAGCCGTGACAGGCGGGGCCGGACAGGTAGCATATAGCCTGCTTTTCAGATTGGTTAGTGGCGAGGTATTTGGCACAGACCAGCCTGTCGACCTGATAATCAAAGAAGTACCGGAGTTCGTAGGCACGCTCCAGGGTGTGAAGATGGAACTCGAAGACTGTGCCTTCCCACTGTTGGGCAAAGTTACGATTACCGACAGCGATGCGGAGGGATTTAGGGGTGCCAACTGGGCGCTGCTCGTGGGCGCTGCCCCGCGTGGACCTGGTATGGAGCGCAAGGACCTTTTGATGACAAATGCCGCTACCTTTCGCGACCAGGGCAAGGCTATCAACAGCACAGCCGCCTCCGATATACGCATACTCGTTGTGGGCAACCCCTGCAACACCAATTGCTTGATCGGCATGCACCACTCGCCGGACGTGCCGAAGGAGCGTTGGTCGGCGCTCACCCGCCTCGATCAGAACAGGGCCATGGCCCAACTGGCTGCGCGTGCAGGCAAAGGTATACTGGACGTCACGCGGGTCACCATCTGGGGGAACCACAGCTCCACGCAGTTCCCCGATTTCGAGAACGCGCGGATCGACGGTAAACCTGCCGACGAGGTAATCGGCGACCGCAACTGGCTGGAGAACGGCTTCGTTGAGACGATCCAGAAGCGTGGGGCAGCGATCCTGGCGGCAAGGGGCAAGTCGAGCGCTGCTTCAGCGGCAAACGCTGTGCTCGACCATGTGCGCAGCGCGATTACGAAAACAGATGGCGACAACTGGTTCAGCGCCGCTATAACATCGGACAGCAACCCCTATGATGTACCAGAGGGTCTGGTCTATGGCTTTCCATGCCGGTCGGACGGCAAAGGCAACTACGAAATCGTAAAAGGTTTGAAGCTATCAGATTACGCTAAAGGTAAACTGGCTCTAACCACACAGGAGCTTATTTCAGAACGGAACGATGTGAGCGATCTACTATAACAGACGTAACAAGGCAAAGCTGACCAATCTTCAAGGGGCGGCCTACTGGGTCGCCTCTACGCTTGCTCAGCTTTCTCCGCACGTTTGGACGTGCATGCGCAAGTACACATCGTGCGCCCATTTCGTGTACAATAATAGGAACTATCTTTGAAAGGGAGGGGACGATGAAGTTAGGTGTCCCTAAAGAAACCATTGGCAATGAGAGCCGCGTGGCCCTGGTGCCCGACACTGTCGGCCAACTCATAAAGAAGGGCAACACAGTGCTTGTGCAGAGCGGGGCGGGGCTAAACGCTTCTTTCCTCGACGAGGCGTATGTAAAAGCGGGGGCCGAGATCGTGCCTGATGCGCCGGCGCTCTTCGGCCTAAGCGAGCTTGTATGTAAAGTGCAACGTCCTGTGATGAACGACATCCTGGGCAGGCATGAGATTGCCATGATGCGCCCCGGCTCGGCGCTCGTGACCTTCTTCCAGCCGCTTGTCAATCACGATATCGTGGCGATGCTCGTTGACGCCAAAGTTACCGGCTTCAGCATGGACGCGATACCGCGTACTACCCGCGCCCAGAGTATGGACGCGCTCTCTTCGATGAGCACCGTCGCCGGTTACAAATCGGTGATGCTGGCATCGGTGGCGTTGGGCCGCTTCTTTCCACTCCTTATGACAGCCGCCGGCTCCGTGCCCCCAGCCAAGATATTCATCCTGGGCGCAGGCGTGGCCGGGTTGATGGCAATTGCCACCGCCAGGCGGCTCGGAGCTGTAGTGGAGGCGTTTGACGTTCGCCCCGTCGTGAAGGAGCAGGTCGAGAGCCTGGGAGCCAAGTTTGTTGAGATGCCCGTGGAAGAGAATACGCAAACAGCAGGTGGGTACGCCACTGAGCTCTCTGCGGAAACCCACAGGCGCGAGATGGAGCTACTGCACAAGCACGTGCGCGACTCCGACGTGGTGATTACTACTGCCCTCATACCAGGCAGACCGGCCCCCGTGCTGGTTACCGAAGAGATGGTGCGGGACATGAAGCCCGGTTCAGTGATCATCGACCTGGCTGCGGAGAACGGAGGCAACTGCACGCTCACCGAGCCGGGCGGCGACATCATGAGGCACAACGTGCGCATCATCGGTCCGCTGAACTTGCCTAGCACGATGCCTATACATGCGAGCCAGCTCTACTCAAAGAACGTTTCCAACCTGCTCGGTCTACTGATCAAGAATGGCGAGTTCAACCTCGACTTGAACGACGATATTATCGCCGGCACCTGCATCACGCATAACGGCCAGATATTGAGCGCGCCTGTGAAGGCCGCAGTTGAAGCAACATTATCAACATCAACATTACAGAGGAGCCCTGCCTGATGGGTGTACTGATGATAGTAGGGTCGCTGGTCGCAGGGCCTGCCACTCAACCCGCCTCCAGCGGGGATAGCAATACAATACCGCTGCTGGCGGTAATTACAGTCTTTGCCCTCTCGGTCTTCCTGGGCTTTGAGATTATTAGCAAAGTGCCGACAACGCTGCATACGCCTCTCATGTCGGGCACCAACGCCATCCACGGGATCGTGCTGGTAGGAGCTATCCTGGTGCTGGGCGCGGCGGGCACTTCGGGCGCTAACGGTTCTGGACCCGAGACGATAGTTGTAGCCATACTGGGCTTCATAGGTGTGATCTTCGGCGCGGGCAACGCGGTGGGCGGGTTCGTCGTCACCGATCGTATGCTGCAAATGTTCAAGAAGAGGCCCCAGCCCGGAGGTAAGAAGTAAATCTATGGGCTTGAATATTGACAAAACGTATATCGATATTGCCTACCTGGTCGCCGCTATCATGTTCATAGTGGGCCTCAGAAGGCTCAGCTCCCCGGCCACCGCACGCCAGGGCAACCAGATCGCCGCCGCAGGTATGGCGCTGGCAGTCCTGGCGACCCTCTTCGATCCCAGCGTGGCCGTAGGCTACCTCTGGCTGATCGTGCTCGGCGCGGTAATCGGTGGAGCTATAGGTCTGGTGCTCGCCCGACGCGTCGAAATGACCGCCATGCCGCAGATGGTGGCTTTGTTCAACGGTATGGGTGGCGGCGCTGCGGCCCTCACCTCTACAGCCGAGTTCGTCCACACGGTGGGACGCCTCACCGGAATAAACAGCACCGGTCGCCTGCCTTTCGACTATTCACTCGCCACCGTTCTGGGCGTTGTGATCGGCTCTATCAGTTTCGCGGGTAGCGCGGTAGCCCTCGGTAAGCTGCAAGGCTTTGTCTCCACCAGCCCGATCACCTACAAGGGGCAGCAGGTGGTGAACGCGGTAATAGCGCTGGGCATTGTTGTACTGGCGGTGTTGCTGCTTATACTGCCGCCGACCGGGATAAGCTTCTTATACCTCACGGTGATGATCGTTCTGTCGCTCGTGCTGGGCGTGGCTATCGTGCTGCCGATTGGCGGGGCCGATATGCCTGTAGTGATCTCGCTCCTCAACTCCTTTACCGGCCTGGCTGCTGCTTTCACTGGTTTCGTGCTGCGCAGTAACGTGCTGGTGATAAGTGGGGCCCTGGTGGGCGCGTCAGGCACGCTGCTGACGCAACTCATGAGTAAGGCGATGAACCGTTCCTTGACCAACGTGCTGTTTGGGGCCTTCGGCTCAGCCGGCACAGAGCCTGCAGGGGCAACCTCCGCCTCCGGGGGTTCGGTGCGTGAAGTTAGCGTTGATGACGCTGCCACCCTGCTGACCTACGCAAACCAGGTGGTCGTAGTGCCGGGCTACGGCATGGCAGTAGCGCGCGCCCAGAACGCTGTGCGGGAGCTTGCCGACGTCCTGGAATCAAAGGGCGTAACGGTCAAGTACGCCATCCACCCCGTAGCTGGCCGTATGCCGGGCCACATGAATGTTCTACTGGCCGAGGCCGACGTGCCATACAACCAGCTCTACGAGATGGAAGATATCAACCCCGAGTTCAGCAGAACCGACGTAGCGCTCATAATCGGTGCGAACGACGTAGTGAACCCTGCAGCCCGTAACGACCCCAAGAGTCCTATCTACGGCATGCCCATCCTCGATGTTGACAAGTGCGCCAACGTGATAGTGATGAAGCGCTCTATGCGCTCCGGCTTCGCGGGCATAGAAAACGAACTCTTCTACGAGCCAAAGACGAGCATGCTCTTCGGCGACGCGAAGGATATGGCAGAGCAACTGGTAGCTTCGGTGAAGCAGTTATAGGTCCTCTGAGGGAAGTGGCTCCATTTTCCATCCGCATGGCTAGGTGCAACATTGTCCAAGTATTCCATCTACTCGGCCAACGTTCGGTTTGCAAAGGTATTGTGTGGTCGCTAAGCATTGTTCTTCACGCTCCAACTTCCAACTGTCCGCCTGGCTTCTCTAGATCCGCCCAACGTTCACACTAATCTGATATAGCTGACCGGCAGGCAAGGACAGGTGTGGTATAATCGTACTAGACGCTGTTATGTGGCTTTGGCTGCGCTAATTGGAGCCTGGATTTCAATATTGCGAATGGCCCTAATCTTCGCCTCCGTAGGTCCCCAAAGGAGGCAGAGAGCACATTGGAGGACTCGCATAGTGTCTGCGCAAGCGGAATTATTGAACTTACCCAGGTGCTGGTATCAGGGCTGCGATGCCCGTATGATAAAGTCATACGGCATCTATACGTCCTTCAATCCGGTTGCACCTGTCACTTATGCTCGCATACACTTGCCTCGTGTGGTGGCTAACCTTGCAAATGTGGGTATGGCTTCCACTGCCGGACGGCCCCGAGGATTAGAGTGTTGATGCCCGGCTGCACCGCTCGCGAAGGGTCCTTCTGGGTAGGGAAGCGGGTGCTTGTCACAGGCGCGGGCGGTTTTATCGGCAGCCACCTCGTTGAGCGGCTGGTACACGAGGGTGCTTCTGTACGGGCCTTTGTTCACTACAACTCCCGCGCTGACTGGGGCCTCCTTGAATGGTTGGCACCCGATATACTCTCCTCGATAGAAATAGCATTCGGCGATCTTAAGGACCCTGACGCGGTGCGCACGGTGATAGAGGGGCGCGAGGTTGTCTTCCATCTCGGTGCGCTGATAGCCATACCCTACTCCTACAAGAATCCGGTTGATGTTGTGCAGGCCAACCTCATAGGTACGCTCAACGTCTTGACCGCGTCGCGCTCAACGAAGGTTGAGCGAATGGTACAGGTTTCTACAAGTGAGGTATATGGCACAGCACGATATGCGCCCATTGACGAGGAGCACCCGTTGCATGGGCAGTCGCCCTACTCTGCGAGTAAGATCGGGGCGGACAAATTAGCCGAAAGTTTCTACTGCTCGTTCGACCTTCCGGTGGTGACCCTGCGACCGTTCAACACCTATGGTCCCAGGCAGTCGGCGCGCGCTGTTATCCCAACCATTATCACGCAAGCACTAACGAGCGATGTCGTGCGCCTGGGGGCGCTCAGCCCTACCCGCGACCTGACGTTCGTACACGATACGGTAAGGGGCTTTCTGTTGGCGGGCAGCGTGAGTGGTATCGAAGGGGAGACTATCAACCTTGGAACGGGCCAGGAGGTGTCTATCGGGGGGCTGGCCGAGCGCATCATCGCGCTGGTGGGAAGATCCGTTACGCTGGAAGCCGACCCTGCGCGTCTACGTCCTGAAAAGAGCGAGGTCCTGCGCCTGATAGCTGACAATCGTAAAGCCGCGCTCAGGCTCGGCTGGACGCCTACGGTGTCGCTTGACGAAGGGCTAGAGCTCACCATAGAGGCAGTTCGGGGATCGCTCTCGCGATACAAACCAGCTGTTTATAACGTCTAACATGAGAGCAGTAATCCTGGCCGGGGGCAAGGGCACGCGCCTGGCCCCCTACACAACGGTCTTTCCGAAGCCGATGATGCCACTCGGTGATATCCCCATATTGGAGGTGGTGCTACGACAGTTGTGCCATGCCGGTTTCACCGACATCACCCTTGCGGTGGGCCATCTGGCTGAGCTGCTAGTCGCATATTTTGCTGATGGGGACAAATTCGGTGTGCGACTCACTTATGCCCGCGAAGAAACGCCGCTTGGCACAGCGGGCCCTCTCTCTGTCATCGAGGGCCTAGACGAAACTTTCTTGGTGATGAACGGTGACCTCCTAACCAACATAGATTACCGAGATCTGCTGGCCTACCACCGGTCGCGGGGCGCACTTACCACAATCGCCACTCACGAGCGCACCGTTGAGATAGATTACGGTGTGTTGGACGTGAGTAGTAGCGAGCGGGTAACGGCCTATACCGAAAAGCCAACCTTTACTTACAGGGTAAGCATGGGGATCTACATATTCGAGCCTCGTGTTATTTCGCTTCTTGAACCTGGTGCAAGGCTCGACTTCCCTGACCTGGTGCGGCTAATGCTCGATCGTGGCGAACAGGTGGAGAGTTATCACTTCAGCGGATACTGGCTTGACATAGGGCGTCCGGACGACTACCAGCGAGCGACCGACGAGTTTGAACGGTTGCGTGGCGACTTCTTGAAAGGAGAATAGCATGTCGGAAAGTATCTGGCGTATTCCCCTGGCTGACATAGATATGGGCGAACTGGAGATCGAAGCGGTAACGGAGGTTCTGCTCTCACGCTGGCTTACGATGGGCGATAAGACACGCGAGTTTGAGGCTGCTATGGCTCGCACTCTGGGTGTTCGTCACGCCATCGCGGTCTCCAACGGTACAGTTGCATTGCACCTCGCCTATCTGGCGCTTGGCCTACAACCTGGCGACGAGATAATTATGCCCTCGCTCACTTTTGTCGCCACCGCGAATGCAGCCGTCTACACGGGCGCCGTGCCTGTCTTCGCGGAAATTGTCGGATCCCACGACCTCAACATTGACCCGGGGGATGTTGCGCGTAAGGTCACGCCGCGTACGCGCGCTATAGCCGTGGTTCACTACGCCGGTTACCCGGTTGACATGGACGCCATTATGCAAATAGCACGGAAGTACGGGCTTGCTGTGGTCGAAGATGCTGCCCATGCGCCCGGCGCTCTCCTCAACGGGCAGGCCCTCGGCGCCATAGGCGATGTCGGCTGTTTCAGCTTCTTCTCAAATAAGAATCTGGCCGTGGGCGAAGGCGGGCTGGTCGCCACCAATCGCGATGATCTGGCGGAGAAGATGCGCTTGATGCGCTCCCATGGCATGACGACCTTGACCTGGGATCGCTACAAGGGCCACGCCAGCAGTTATGACGTTGTGGCCTTGGGATTTAACTACCGCATGGACGAAGTGCGTTCCGCGCTTGGCCTCGTGCAACTGGGCCGGTTGGAAGCAGGTAACGCCTCGCGTCAAGCACTGGTGGCCCGCTATCACGAGTTGCTTTCAGGCGTGTCCGGCGTGAGTGTGCCCTATGCGGGGCCCCTAGGTAAGCCATCCTACCACATCATGCCCGTGCTCCTGCTGCCAGGTATCTCTCGCCCGAGCGTGATCGGGGCGATGAAGGGTGAGCTTATCCAAACAAGTATTCACTACCCACCCATTCACCTGTTCACGTACTACCGTGAGCGCTACAACCTCGGCCCTGGCCTTCTTCCCGTGACCGAAGAAGTGGCCGCACGTGAGTTGACTTTGCCGCTCTACCCTACCATGAGTCTCGCCGATGTTGACCAGGTGGTGGCAGCGCTAAAGCTCGCGATAAAGCAGGAGGAATACGTAGCGTGATGGGCGCGGCACCCCACCAGTAATGGTCGCGAGCAGCAGATGACACGGGTATCCACTTCTGCGATTGGGCGACTCGCCCTGCGAGCGCGGGCCGTGCTTTACCGGCTCGTATTGCTCAACTATCACCATGTCTC
>JALYYZ010000376.1 GCA_030945985.1 Chloroflexota bacterium | reverse complement strand
CCCGAAACGCTGATCCCTATTGTAGCTGTGATCTTCGGTGCTACATCGGGAGAGAGTCATGCCAACGACGTTGGCCTGGGCGCGATCATAGGAGCGCCGTTCATGCTCTCGACCGTCGCGATGCTGGTAACAGGTGTAGCAGTATTCATCTTCGCCGCAAGGGGTAGGAGATCGACGGCGATGAGAGTGAACAGCCACGTTCTCGGACGCGATATTCGCTTCTTTCTAGGCGCTTTTTCCGTGGCGCTGCTCAGCGGCTTCATACAGTCTCAGGCGGTGAAGGTCGCAATTGCTATAGGCCTTGTCCTTTTCTACGCCTTCTACATATACAAGCATGCCACAGCGAAGGATGAAGGTCCGCCATCGGGTGAGGAAGCCGAGGAGCTCTCACCTCTTCACTTTGCGCGACGCAACCCTGACCCTGGGCTGCCGATTATTGTCGCTCAGATCGTCTTCGGACTGGGGTTGATCGTTGGCGCGGCTACGCTCTTCGTGCAATATGTGAGCGACGTCGCAACATCTATTGGGGTGACACCTCTGATACTGTCGCTGATAGTGGTGCCTCTCGCTACCGAGCTTCCTGAGAAGTTCAATAGCGTACTCTGGGTGCGCAGGGGCAAAGATACTCTTGCTCTGGGCAATATTACGGGAGCCATGGTCTTCCAGAGCACGCTACCTGTGTCGTTCGGCATGGTATTCACCGAATGGCACGTCAGAGCGGCATATGTACCGGCCTTCTTGCAGGCCGCGTTGGCGCTGGTGGCAGCTAGCATCCTTTTCGGTACTATGGCCTGGCAGAAAAAACTCTCGGCTCAAGCGCTGCTGGCGGCGGGTATATGGTATCTCGTCTGGATCATCGTGGTATTCCCTGTAAGTGCCCAGAAATTGGTTGAAAATTGGGGGTGGCTGAAGTGAAGCAAACGGAGAGTACGTACGTTATGCTATACAGAAGAACTTTCCTCCTTTGGGAAAACACCGCCGGATCGCCCAATCCGGCGGTGTTTGTCCTTTAAGCGCGGGAACTCGGCCTGCCTCTTCACGGACATTAACATCGGTTTAGCATGCGTAACGAGTTCTTAACGGCGCAGTAATAGGCTCCCGTTACACACTTCTGCTCTAAAGCCTTTGATCAGGTTGTACGGCTCTGTGTATTTCGTGGAAACAAACAGTCCGAATTGACAGCATATAACAGCATTGGCGGCCGCTTCGGCAACCGCTCTGTCTGCGCGGCACATACCCATATTCTATGCGAGCCATGGCAACCCAACAACCATCCACTTCGATGATCTCGCATTCCACCGCAAGGGTAACGGTACTGCAACACCGACCAATACCTCGACCGCCAGGTAATACCGCTGCAATCACCTCGACGGCCACCGTGAGCCCTGCGGCTACGGTCACAGAGTAGATTCACTCAGTGATCGTTCAATACTCAGAACACGATTCAGAATGGCACCAGGTTGCGATTCGATAGAAGAATATACTCGTTCCTTGCTGCTCAGTCAGGTTCTCATCAACCTCAACAAAGAGGATGCGCCGCAGTCATGCCCGATGTATGTTGGCTAGCCCCAGCAGGCATGATTGGCGGGTACCAGCGCGGTGGTCCTGACGAGATATGCTCTGCGCACATCGGGTTAGGCAGACTCCGGAACCGGGTTCCGCTGTGCGCTCTGTGTCTGCCGGTCCTGTGGGTCGTTGGTCGCGCTCCCTGCGCGGACCAGCCGGCTCTTCAGTCTAACCGCCGGCATCTCGACGAAATAGTAGCTGAACAATACAACAACTACCGTCACGAGCAGTCCCGCGACCTGTAATGGAGGGTTGGCCCAGCCGGTGAGGAACAGGCCGAACACGAGGAAAATAGGTGGATGCCAGAGGTAGAGGCCGTACGACACCTTACCTGTCCCTACCAAGGGTCTCAAAGAAAGTAGACGCGCTGCAACGCCGGAAGGAGACGCAATTATATGAAGTATGCACAAGGCGAAGGTGATGCTCAGCAGCGTGTAGCCGCCGTAGAAGTAGCCTAGTGGACGCGGTATTGGATAGCCTATTGAGAAGACCAGCACGGGTAGCAGTAGCGCCAGGGAGAGCCTGGTGAAGCTACGGAGGCGCGGCGTAGGGCGTATTACCCCGAACGATAGGAAACACGACAGCAACGCGCCGATTACCAGGCCGTCCGATCTGCTGTCTGTACCAATGTAAAGCCGCATACTTTCATAGCTCTCCCACCTGTGTGCTACAGGATCGAACTCAAGGTACAAATGCGCCCGCCATGCGACCAGGCAAACGATCAACGTTGTAAGGATTATCAATATGCTGCGTTTAGTGAGATATCGTAGCACGAGGATCAGGGCGACCGGCCACACCAGGTAGAACTGCTCTTCGATGGCCAGCGACCACATGTGGCCCAGCATACCAAGCGTATCGGCAATACCGAAACGAGGCAGGTAAATCATCGCCCAGTTGGATATATAGAGCGCCGCCGCCACCACACCGCGCAGGTTAGGTAGGACCTTGCCAGGAGGACCGAAGAGGATAGTAGCCACAGCCATGGTCGTGAGGAACAAGGCCAACCCCGGAAGCAGTCGCAGGGCACGCCTTTTATAAAAGCCGGTCAGGTCGATCTTCCCGTGTGTCTGCCGTTCCTGCAAGAGCAAGCTTGTTATCAGAAAGCCGCTGAGAACAAAGAAGCCATCGACACCCAGGTAGCCACCTTCCGAATAGGGGAGCCCTATATGGTAGGCGACAACAATGAGCACAAAGAGGCCCCGCAGCCCGTCCAGGGCAGGACGATGGCCAAGTCTAAAGGTCGTCGGCATAGTGGCAGGATACCAAACGGTAGGTTCTGAGTCTATAGTCTCGCACAGGAATTTAGTCCTGATCAAGCTACTGAGAGAGTCCTGTGAGTGGGTGGTGCTATTGTGCGAGGCATAGCCTACACACTGGTGACCTGCGTACAGCCTAGATAGTATGCCGAGTGTCAGGTGACAGCGTGAAGAGTTGCTCTGGAGGCTTGCCCTGGTTCCCGTCACCTGTTATCCTGCCCTAAAGGAGCGTGCCTTGCAATGGGTAACCCGAATATTTCTCGCCGGAGCGCCATGTTGTTTGCCTCTACTATTGTCTTTGGGTCGCTGTTCCACCCGGCTGTTGTCGTCTTGCTTGGCCTTCTGCCTGCCACTGCTCTTTTCCCACTGCTTTTCGTGGTCGCAACCTGTGTCGCTGCTCTTTATGCGCGGTTTACACGAACTCGAATATCGTGCAACGAGTGGATACTCTCTGCGGTGCTTTGCACGGGTATACTCGCAATAGAGTACGGGCGCGTACTTGGCGATCTACACGCTGGTCAGGCGATTTCTTGGACATGGTCGGGCTATATCCTTTTCGCGGTGGGCGTTGTCCTACTGGCGGTCTTTCGCCTGGTTGCGATGCGCAAAAGCAGGCAGCGATAGGGCGTCGCATCTCTCGCTGAGGATAGTACCTAAGTCAGCCGCCTTATGGCCCTGTGAGGCTATTCCTTGTGGTGTGGCCTGCTCTTACACTTAGGTAGGAGGGATTAGGACTATTCTCTACAAGATGATAATACTTCTGGTCCCCAGCGACTACCTCCTGTATTCTGTATAGCCTACCTGACACCTGATGAAATCAAAGCTAAGTCATTTCACCAACATAGAGCCGGGTCTGCCTGTGCGAGAAGAGCAAATTGCTGACTAGAGCAGTCTGGCCTTCACCATTCAAGCTAGCTGCGATCGCTCTGGCGGCGCTGTACTTTGCCGTAATGAGCGGTCATTTGCATAGCATAGACGGCTTGCTCATCTACCGGCAAGGTGAAGCCTTTGCCTACGAGCACTCCCTTTTCTTCAGCAAACCCATTTGGCCTGGCGCGGCATGGCTGACCAGCAAGTACGGAATTGGCTTGTCGCTGCTTTACGTGCCGAGCCTCTTGCTGACGTCGTGGCTGCATCCTTACATACCGATGTTTGGCGTTAAGCCATACGATTGGGCGCTCTATTACACTGATCCCTATTATGCATGGGCAGCAGCTCCGGTACATGTTGTTGTTACCGTAATGTCTGCCTACCTGGTGGCCCTCGTATGCAAGGAGCTAGGGTTGAGCCGCAGCTTGAGCCTGTGTGCGCTCGCATTATATGGTCTTGGCTCGCCCGCCATCATCTATGCTCGCGGCGACTGGGGTCAGCAACTGGAGGGACTCTGCTGGATCACTGCGATCTATGGCGCGCTTCGCTTTCGGCACACAGGCAGGTCGGGCGCCTTACTGTGTGGCTTTGCTCTTACCTATGCTTTGCTAACAAGGCCCCTTGAGGGAGTGATGATCAGCCTTGCTACCCTGGTACTGATGGTATCGGGAGCCGACATCGGACGCTGGCCTGCGTCTCAATGGCGAGGGCTGATTGTAGCGAGTATGGGTTTATGCGCTGGGTTTGGGGTAACTTTACTTGTCAATCAGCTTCGCTATGGCTCATCCTTTATTTTTGGGTATGAGAACGAAGGCTGGACGACGCCAATCTCGGTAGGGCTTGTGGGTAGCACAATAAGCCCGGCACGGGGGATCCTCTGGGAGTTTCCTGCAGTGTTGCTTGCCCCGCTCGGTGTGCAGTGGTTATTGCAGAGCGCACAACGGAAAACGGCGCTCCTCATGGCAGGGTTAGTAATCGCTCAGCTTCTCAACGTATCTGCGTGGATGTGGTGGTGGGGAGGGTGGAACTTCGGGTTGCGCCTCTTCGTGCCCGCACTCCCTCTGCTCGCTGTACTCGCAGCCTGTGGGCTTGTACGACTACCTACAGCTGCAAGGAACCGGGTACTCCTGATCTCCATAGGAGGCGGGTTGCTCTTTTCGATACCATGTATACTGACCGACCTCGCCGCAGGCTACGGCGATGCCTATAACGGAACTGCTGAGAGCCTACAATTCGACGGCTACCCCCTGCTCAGCGCCTTTAAATACTTGGACCGCCTGGTGGCGCTCGGACCCCTCGATCGGCATGGCATAGATATCTTGTGGCTCCGCCTCGCAGGCGAGACCGGCGGACTCTCCCTCGTTCCAATGGCACTCCTGCTGTTATTGGCAGGAGGCATCACAAGGCGACTATTCCTGGCCCAGGCTTCGACTGATAGACGATCTAGCCCGCCGGTAAAACTGAATGGCCCCGAGATCATCTCGTTACCGGGTACTGTTGCGACCCTTGAAGAGGGTCGATCTCGCTAGGCGATTTCACGGAGGTTCTGTGGCGACTGCCGCATCAAAACAGAATAGAGCGTTGACTTTGCCTGGCCTGCGCCTGGGTGTGATCGGCGCGGCAGATCTGCGCAACCTCGGGTTTATCTTTGCCGGTTTTCTCGGGGTGTTGCTGCTGATACCGCCCCCGCGCATCTACCCGGTGACCGATGACTGGATATACTCTCAGTCGGTCAGCGAGCTGACCCGCCTGGCATACAAGCCACACGACTGGACGCAGCCGATTGCTATCGGGCACCTTGCGTGGGGCGCTGTGTGGGCTGCCCTCTTCGGCAACACGTTCACCGTGCTAACTCTAGCCAACATGGTGATGAGCCTCGCATGCCTGTTCACTTTCTACCTCCTTCTGAGGCAGTTGCGCGTGCAATCAGGTCCCGCGTTCTTTGGGGTTGCGCTGCTTGGCTTCAATCCGATCTACATATATATCAGCTACAGCTTCATGACCGACGTTACCTTCCTCTTCTACCTCCTGGCCGCGTGCCTACTCTATATACGTGGTCTGCAAGGGCGCGGAGAGCGGTGGTTATGGCTGGGCGGCGTGGCTACTGCACTTGCCTATCTCACCAGGCAGTATGGCATACTTGCAATCATCGCAGCGCTTATTTACATGTGCCTGCTGGAGAAGCGGACGTGGCGGCAGGCGGTGTCGATCGCCGCAATACCCCTCGTTGCGGTAGCCGGCTATGCGTTCTGGGCGCGCTTCCAGCCCTCCCCCCTGATCGACACCCAGATGGACCTGGTACACAAGCAGATGTTGCAGCAGCCACTCCGCTACCTGGATGGCCGTATGCTCCATATAGCCTGGCTGGTCACGAGTCTCGGCGCTTGCATGATCCCGCTGCTAAGTATTCCCCGGCGAGTCTTGTGGTCGTTGCCGGTACTCGCCTTTGTTCTCTACTACCAGTTTGAAGGCTTGCACTTTACCGGCAGCCTGTTCCCGCAGAACGGCAACGTTATAGACTCCACTGGTTTGCTGATGTATGGGTACGACGCTAACCCGGTGTGGCACCATGCGGTATGGTCGATACTGGGGGCTGTGGGCGGTGTAGCCTTTAGCTTCTTATTTCTTTATTGGGTGCGGGAACTCAGGCGCTATATCTCTGCGAGACCCTGGCGGAACCGAGGTGATCAGGACCCGGCATTCGTGCCTTACGCTTTGGCGTTCATGAT
>JALYYZ010000365.1 GCA_030945985.1 Chloroflexota bacterium | reverse complement strand
TTGAACGTCCAGAATGGCAGGTAAACCGGTCTGGGCACCACCGGTCGTATGACCTGTCTAATTTCCGGCTGTCGCAAGCTCTGGCCGTCCGACCACTGTTGTATGGCATCGAGCGCCCACTGAGCAGTAGAAGAGAAAGGGATTATACCCTCAGGCTCGATAAGCTCACGCTCTTCGATGGCATGTTCAACATATGGGGTACCGCAGAAGGGGCAGGCGGTGCTAATCCGCGACGGCGCCAGGGCGACATTTGCCCCACAGTTCAGACAGTAGAGCATGCGCGCTGTTGGCAGCTCCCACCTATGACCACGCTGGGTGTAGACGGCAGCCACCCAATCCCGCTCTTGCACCTCTGTGGATTGCTGAGTGGCGTCCCCTTTATAGCCGCAAAACTGGCAGGCAAATATCTCTTTGAGCGAATCGTAGACCATTTTAGCGCCGCACCTCGGACAAGTAAAGTGTGCCTCATCCTGCGTGCCGATATTTGCTGGTGGGGCTATAGAGGCAATGGGCCGTCTTTGGTCGATTATATCCGCTTCATTGAGCCGGCCTTCCAGGATTGCCAGGTCACGCCGTGCCTCAGGGTAGGTAGGGTAGGCAGCGAGCACATTTTCGAGTGCTGACCGCTTCTCGACCGGGTCGTCAGTAACACGGCTAAGCCAATACCATGCTTTGGCTTCCTGCTCCGAGTTAGGTTGAGCGCGCAAGGCCCACTCCAGGTAAAAGCGAGCCTCATCTTTGCTGCCTGATTCCGCTGCGGCTACCCCGTAGAGGAGCAAGTCGTCCGCTTCTTCAGCCATCTTCTTCTCCATCAACCTTGTCTTGATAAGCAAAGCAAAGACATAGGCTTGCTGTAAGCTCACCTATGTCTTTGCTCCGATCTTTTTATTTCCTTGCCCGAGAAGATACTAAGGGCTCCAGGTAGGGTGCTACGGATGATGCCTTCTACATGCTACCGGGGAGGCATATTTCCATTCTGCTTGGCGGTGTCTTGTCCTTCGGCACCCTCGACGCCGTCCTCGAACTCTTCGTCCTCGCCTTCTTCCTCTTCATCATACTCTTCGTATTCGTCGTAATCAGCGTCCATGGCATCGATGAAATCGTCGGTCATAGCAGAAACCATATCGGGGCTGCTCGCCAACTTATGTACATCCTCTTCGTTACCTATATCTATACGAAGCATTTCTTCTTCGCCCTCGGCGGGCCACATTGTAACCGCGTACTGCCCCTCCTCGTCAGATACACCAGCGAAGAACCAGTCATTCTGTGCGAGGTCGTCGGCAGTGAGGTAGACGTCTCGGTCTGCGCCCTTGAGCCCGTCAGAAAGGTTGCTAACTACTTCCTGTAGTGAGTTGACCAGTTCTTCACGCGTAACCTCGACTTCCTCTCCCTCGTCCATGTCTTCGGTTGCGTCGCCAATCTGTGGGTTCTCGTTCAGATCTTTGCTATCCATTTGTCAGGTCCTCCTTGGGTTTGGGTCTACATTTTGTACACTCTAACCATACCACGCACCAGCCAGATGCTTTGCTCTTCCGTAGTGGTGCCACTTTTATTTCCTTTGTCTATCTACTCCGCCACCAGCCTTTTTCCCTTCGCTATTCGCCTGGCCCATACGTGCGTATACCTGAGTGGTAGAGAGACTGGCGTGTCCGAGCATTTTCTGCAAGTCTCGCACATCGGCTCCGCTTTTCAACTTTTGTGCCGCGAAAGAGTGACGTAAAGTATGAGGTGTTAAGTCTCCCAGGCCTGCTGACCGCGCATATCCCTTGAGTATAAGCCAGAAGCCCTGTCGTGTGAGTCGTTGTCCACGGTGGTTAAGAAAAAGCGCCTCCTCTGCGCCACCCGCTTTATCAGCAAGAGCCACGCCAGCATTTTCCGCCCTGAGAAGTAAGGGCCTTCCTCTTTCCAGGTAAGCCTCTAACGCCTCTGCCACCTCCGGCGGACCTATAGGCACGTTGCGTGTTTTGCCCCTGCCCGAAGTCGATATGGTCTGCGCTTGCAAATCCACGTCGCTCTTGTTCAACCCCACCATCTCACCTACACGCAGCCCTGTAGCATATAGCAGCTGCATCATCGACTGGTCGCGGAGCGCTTCCGGATTGGTGCCTCCTATGTTCAGTTTCTCTACCAGTCGCTCTACTTCGTTTGATGAGATAGTGTGGGGCAGTGCGCGATCTACGTGGGGCGATGCTAACTCCTCTCCCGGGTTGGCGCTCGCCACACCTTCACTGACCATATACCGGAAGAAAGATTTGATGGCTGCCTGCTTGCGTGCTACGGTAGTGGGGGCGTACTGTCTCTCTTTTATGAATAGGAGGAAAGAGATAATGTTATCGCGTGTAACATCTGACCAGGAGGCTACCGGCGGCAGCGCCTCACCATGTCCCTCATCTAAATAGCTGGAAAACTGCTTGAGGTCATTACGATAGGCTGACATGGTGTTGCCCGAAAATCCCTTTTGAGATTGGAGAACAGTCAGGAATCGCTCAATATAGTCTAAGTTGGGCATGTAAGTTCTCCCATGCGAACTCTTACAGCAAGAGCATAGTGCTCAGCCGTAAAGTTTCACTATTGTATCAGACCTCGTGCCTTATGTCAACGACTAATAGCGATTTAAGCTTACAATACCTTTGTTCGGTCCAAACCTTGTACAATTGCTTGTCGTATGGCTCAAATACAGCTACACATTGTGGAAAACGAACGTCTTATGGTCGACGGCGTCCTGTGCCCTAAAAGGGCACGTGCTTCTGCCGGTATTTCACGTCATCTGTGTTTGCCTGCTTATGTATCTCCTGGCATGTTTTGACAATAATTTGTCCCTGCATAGAGATATTGCTCAGCCCCCTACCTTGACACCCCTCACCAGAGGGGGTATAATCTTACCTAACAAGCGTTAGTTTACAAGAATACTATGGCAATAGATCGCAAAGAACAAATTTATCACACCGCAGGCTCGCTCTTCAGCGAGCGTGGTTATTCTGCTACCACTGTGCGCGACATTGCACGCGAGTTGAACATGCAGGCAGGTTCGCTTTATGCGCACATTGACTCTAAAGAAGATGTGCTATGGCAGATTGTGAATAGCGCCGCCGACCAGTTCCTCTCTGCGGTATCGCCGATTGCCGGTTCCGATAAGACCCCTGCCGACAAACTCCGTCACATGGTGCGCGCCCATGTCCAGGTCGTATCGGATAACATGGCGAATGCCACCATCTTTCTTCACGAGTGGAAGTTTCTGGGCGATGCGCGACGTGCTTCCGTAGCTTCGCGCCGTAACGCGTATGAGGCGCTCTATCGTGATGTGCTTGAAGAAGGCACCCGGAACGGTGACTTTGCGCCTATCGATACCAAAATGGCGGCCCTGCTTGTGCTGTCGGTAGTGAATTGGATGCCGCAGTGGTACAATCCTGGCGGTCCGCTCTCCCCTCTACAGGTGGCAGATAGTTTTTCGGACTTGATACTTAAGGGCCTGGAACCAAGAACCTGATGCGCGTAGCGTAAACCAAACATATTCAGGCAAACAAAAGCAAACAAAGGAGCCAAAAATGGAAGATCAGCAGCGATACGACGTGTTTGTTGCCCATGTGCAAAAAGGTGGCAAGGTAGAACCTGGCGACTGGATGCCTGATGAGTACCGCAAAGCTGTGCTCAAATTCGTGGAGATGCACGCCAACTCCGAGCTTATGGGTGTGCTGCCCGAGCGCGAGTGGATCAACAAGGCCCCAACCTTGAAGCGGAAGCTTGCCCTCACCGCCAAAGTGCAGGACGAAGTAGGCCATGCGCAGCTTCTCTACAGGGTTGCTGAGGACCTCGGTAAGTCCCGTGAGGCGATGCTCCAGGACCTGCTCGATGGCAAAACCAAGTTCCACAATGTCTTTCACTATCCTACCTACTCATGGGCCGACGTGGCTGTTATCGCCTGGCTTGTAGATGCCGCCGCTATCCAGTCACAGAAGGCCTTGCTCGACTCGTCGTATGCTCCATATGCTCGCACCATGCAGAAGATCTGCTGGGAGGAAAGCTTCCATATCAAGCACGGTTACGACATGATAGTGACCATGATGAACGGCACTCAGCAGCAGAAGGATATGATCCAGGAGGCGCTCAACCGCTGGTGGGGTCCGCTCGTGCAGTTCCATGGCCCTCCCACACCTGTAGAGAAGGATCGAGACCTCTTCTTCCGCATCAAGGCTAAGCATAACGGTGTTTTGCGCCAGGAGTTTTTCGCGAAGTACATCCCTAAGATATTGGAGCTAGGTCTTACGATCCCTGATTCAGAACTCCATTTCGATACAGAGGCTAACGCGTGGCGCTACACGGAACCCGACTGGAACGA